>NZ_JAUCAP010000035.1:0-29552 GCF_030361045.1 Lentilactobacillus sp. TOM.63 | reverse complement strand
TCTAACGAGAAACAAAAAATCTGTCATCAGTAATAGATAAAATCTATTACCAACAACAGATATTGTAGAACCATTTTGGAATAATTGATCCTTTTTGTTAAATGACGGAGATCAGCCGTTTGTCACAAGTTTTATCAGAAAGTTAAGTTGCATTTATAAACACTTTGCCGACTCATGTCTCAACCTCGCCATTTTTTGTCAGATAATCATTGTCATGACGGCTTCTTACAGAGAGGACCGCCACAATCTGATTTGGTAGTGTTGACAATTTATAGCTCTGCATATATAGTTAGTTACATAAGTAATCAACCAACGCGGGAGGAATATCATGACAACCGAAATCGTACGCACAAAAGATTTGCATAAAATATATGATCAAAACGGCCCCAAACCATACGAAGCACTGAAAGGGATTACCTTTTCCGTCCAACAAGGTGAATTTGTTTGAATCATGGGAGCTTCCGGTTCTGGGAAAACCACTTTGCTGAATATTATGGCAACCTTAGACCAGCCAACCAGCGGATCTGTTGAAATTGATGGTAAAGATGTGACTAATTTAACCGCTAACCAAATGTCAGATTTCCGTTCAGAAAAATTAGGGTTCATTTTCCAAGATTTTAACTTGCTAGAAACTTTGACAGCTCAGGAAAATATTGTTTTGCCGCTTTCGTTGCAAAATAAAAAACCAGGCGAAACGAAACAGGCAGTTGAAGCAGCCACCAAGAAATTAGGGATTGATGATCTGTTGTCCAAATATCCAACTCAGTTGTCAGGTGGTCAAAAGCAACGGGTGGCCGCTGCCAGAGCTTTGGTTGCCAATCCATCAATTATTTTTGGTGATGAGCCAACCGGTGCCCTTGATTCAACCAATGCTCGGGAACTCCTGGATACCTTGACGAACATCAATCAGCAAGGGGTCTCAATTCTCCTAGTGACTCATGATCCGTTTTCAGCTAGTTTCTGTAAGCGAATTTTGTTTATTAAAGACGGCAAGATCGGCGACGAAATTGATGCTGATGGGAAGAGTCGAAATGAGTTCTACCAACAAATTCTCGAAAAGCTTGGAACTTTTGAACAATAATTAACTTCTAAGGAGCACATTATGTTATTTAAAATTTCATTATCAGGTGTCAAATCTCGGTGGAAAGACTACCTGGTCCTTTTTTCAGGCATGATGATCACCACTGCCATTTTCTACATGTTCGAGGCCATCTCGACCAATGATAAGTTCACCACCAGTAGTCCGGTTGGTCAGAATGCCAAATTTGTCTTCATTTTTGGGTCAATTCTATTGGCAATTATTACACTGGTGTATGTGTTCTACGCCAACAACTTTTTGATGAGTATGAGAAAACATAATTATGGTCTCTTCATGATGCTGGGAGCCAAGTCAAAGGTCATCAGCAAGTTAATTATTTTGGAAACTTTAGTGATTGGGTTGGCTTCTACTTTTGTTGGCATTATCCTGGGAGTTGGGTTTACCAAACGACTCAGTGGCCTATTGAGTAGCCAAATCCATGTTTCATTAACTAACTTTTCTGCTTTTTATATGCCAGCCGTGTGGGCAACCTTGATTTTGTTTTTGGTGTTGTTTGTAATCGCCGGGTTGGTCAACGCCCGAACTTTCACGAAGACATCTGCTCTTAATCTGTTACGGTCTAATCAAGAAAGTGACTGGAAAGATCCAAAGAAACGGACGCTTTTCGTTCAAGCCGTTGGCGGATTAGTCTTGCTGGCGATCGGTTATTACGCTATGTATGATATTAATCACCTTCAACTGTTGGCAATCGGGATTGGGTTAATTACCATTGTCCTTGGTACCTATTTTGTGTTCAATTCCTTCTTTGTCATGATTTTGGAAGCCGTTCAACGCTCAAACACCAGCTACAAAGGTCTTAACAACTTTACAATTTCTCAGTTAAAGTTTAGAATTCGTGACTATACGAAGATTCTTTCAGTCGTTTCGTTACTGTTTGCTTTGGCACTCGGGGCAATTACGGTTGGAATTGGTTTTCAACGAATGGTACCGATGATGGCCGCCGGTAACAATGCCTATGCGGTTGGTCTGACTAATCCATCTCCTAAAATGAAATCATTAGTTGGCGACATTGACGGGAAGGCTCAGGTCACTTATCAGCAAAAAGTTGATCCCGGAAGCAAAAGTGTTTATTATCGGGCAAGTCAGTTTGAAGCGCAGCCATTCAAATACGCTCACTTTACCAATCAGGCCCAGTTAAAATCAAAAATTGATAATGCCAGTCTGACTCAACTGAAAGACCGCGCATCCACAGCCTATGCCGGCCTTAACAATTTACAGGCACCGTTAACCAGAAATTTACGGATTAGGCTGGTTTCTGATACCACTTTTAATCGGATTAATGCCAAGGCCAATACTTTGTTATTAGTTCGGGTAAATGACATGGATGCGGCTGCCACGACGCTTTCAAAAATTACCAATCTCCAAACCCGGCAATATGGCAAGAAGGTCAGTGAAGGTCTTGGCGTTGGTGGGGCGTATGAAACCTACCAGCTACTGAAGGGTGTCTTTGGGAGTTTGGAATTCATGGGCATTTTCCTTGGGATTGCTTTTCTTGCAATGCTGGCCAGTTGCTTAATGTTTAAGATTTTAAGCGGGGCTGCCAGTGATAAAGCCAGGTTTGAGATGCTCAATAAGATTGGGGCCAGGAAATCCGTTCTTAATCGTTCCATTGCCGTTCAGATCCTGGGACTGTTTATTCTTCCGGCTGTGTTAGGCATTATTGACGTGGCCTTTGGCTTACAAATGTTTATTAAGGCCAATCTGTTACACGGCGCCTATCAAACATTTGGCTGGTCGGCCCTCGGGTTTAGTATTCTCTATCTAATCTACTATGGGATTACAGTGATGATCTATAGCAAAATTGTCGTACCGAAGACAAAGGTGGAGAAATAACGTGATGAAAAGAAAAGGTGGGACGATGTGGAATGCAATTTAAATTTAACAGTTCAGAACCGATTTATCGTCAGGTTGCCGAACAGATTGAAGATGCAATTGCTTCTGGCGGATTTGAAGAAGGGGCGCAAATTCCATCGACAACCGAGATTTCAAAAGAGTTCCATATTAATCCGGCAACTGTCCTGAAAGGGATGAATATTGCCGTTTCAAAGCAGTTAATTGAAAAGCGGCGAGGATTAGGAATGTTCGTCAAGCAGGGAGCCAGACAGCGGATAGTAGAAGCTAAACGCGATGGCTTCTTTGACGCGTTTATCGTTAATTTGGTTCGTGAGGCGCGTAATTTGAATATTTCTGAAGAAGAGCTACTAGATTTAGTGAAACGAGGTTATAGTCAATGAGTATGTTGGAAGTCAATCACGTCTCCAAGTCATATGGGTCCAAAAGTGTCATTGCGGATGTGAATTTAGCCTTTGAGGAAAATAAAATTTATGGGCTTTTGGGCCGCAATGGGGCTGGGAAAAGCACATTGCTCAATATTATTACCGACCGGATTTTTCCCAGTTCCGGCGAAGTTAAAATTGATTCAGAAAACGTTGCCGACAATGATTCAAAGCTCGGCTTGATGTACTTAATGAGTGAAGTTGATTTGTATCCAAATGGCGCGAAGCTTTCCCAGATTGCTAAGGACAGTGAGTTGATATATGGCGGGTTCAATCATAAATTAGCTGACAAAATGATTGCCGAATTTAAAATTGATATGGGACAAAAGTTTGGTAAATTATCGACTGGTTATAATTCAATCTTTAAGCTAATCCTTGCACTGTGTCTGCCAGTCAAATTTGTCATATTGGATGAGCCGGTTCTTGGGTTGGATGCGAATCATCGAGAACTATTTTATACAGAATTACTTGATTCCTATGCTGACAATCCACGGACATTTATTTTGTCGACTCACTTAATTGAAGAGGTTGCCAATATTATTAGTGACGTGATTATTCTCGATCAGGGTCGAATCATTTTAAATCAGCCGGTTGAAGATGTGTTGGCAAAGACTCATTCAGTTGTTGGCCAAAAAAATGAGGTCGAAGAATACACGAAGGGGCTCAATGTTGTTGGTCATGATGATATGGGAAATATCCGTGCTAACTATGTTTATGGCGACCTGGATGATCGCCGGTTACCTGATACCGTTCAGCTATCTAATTTTGATCTCCAAAAACTTTTTGTCTTTTTAACTAATCAATATGAGGGGAGCAAGCGACATGAAAACTAAGCAAGTGATTAAATATCTTTTCAAGAAGCAGCTCCCCTTGATTGGGGTGGTTTATTTAACACTAATCGCCTTGATCATTATCTTGCCATTTCTGTTGTCGGTCATCTCAGGAACCCTTTCAAGCTTCTCAATTGTGGATCAATTACGGGGAGGCTCGGTTTCGGCCGTATTTGGATTTTACATTTTCGTGATCTCGACGTTGTCATATGAGAACTTCAAATTTCTTATTCAAAATGGCGTTTCCAGAAGCACCTTTTTTGAGGCGCAGTTAAGCGTTAACGGGTTGTTAATTTTGATTGGGAATACGTTTAATTTACTGTACGGCTATTTATTCCTGTCGCCAATCACCGATAACGCGCCCTTTAATCTATTCACGAGGGTATATGATACCTACTTTTCGAACCCCTTCGTCAATGGGGTGCTCAACTTTGTGATGAGTGCTTTAATGCTGGTGGTTGGCTCATTGCTTGGAATGGTCATTGGTAATTTTCTGACGCTGTTTTCAAAGGTTGCGCAACGGTTAATTTTAATTATTGCCCCAATTACTGGTGGCGTTGTTCTGTTATTTATCTTTAAAGCGATGATTGATTACCGATTCCGAATGAGTTGGGTGGTCAATTTTGCGAAATTGGTATTAGGATACCAAAGCAGTGGTGCATACAATCCCTTTGCCCTGATTATCTCGTTGATCATTTTTGGCGCCATTTTGATTGCCATCACTCGGCTCTTGTTTGCGAGGAAGCAATTAAAGCGGGACTAATGGTTAATTAGCCAATAAAAAACCAGTTTTCAATATATCCCGTGACCGGTTTCCATGTTATAATTAAGTTTCTGGAAACTATACGAATATACGAATAGGGTGGAAATCATGGCAAAGAACAAAAAGCAACACGTTGGCTTGATCTTTGGTGGCAATTCTTCTGAGCACGATGTTTCCAAACGATCAGCCCACAACATCTTTGACGCTATGGACAAAGATAAGTACAAAGTGAGTCTCTTCTTAATGACTAAAAGTGGCTATATTTTAGGCAACGAGGCATCTGCAAGGGTATTCAATGGTGAACCTGAAGATGTCGTGGCCAAAGAGGAACTTGCAAAGCTTGATCACAAGAACCCACTTGCTCCGGTGATTAATTTAGGGGAAGTGTCAAATATCGACGTTTTCTTCCCAATTATTCATGGTAACTTAGGTGAAGACGGAACGATTCAAGGATTGTTACGGTTACTTCAGAAGCCATATGTTGGCACCGGCGTCTTGGGATCCGCAATGTCATTTGATAAAGACATTACCAAGAAAATCCTGCAGCTCGCTGGCGTTCGGACGACGCATTATGAAGTCATTACGCCAATGACCAGTGAACAATATACTTATCAGAAGTTGAGTGATGAGCTTGGCAAGACATTGTTTGTAAAGCCAGCCAATCAAGGGTCTTCGGTGGGGATTCATAAGGTTGAAAATGAAACCGACTACCTTGAAGGCGTTCGCGATGCTTTCCGTTATGACAGCAAAGTTCTGGTCGAAGAAGCTATTGAAGGGCCTGAGGAACTGGAAATTTCCGTGCTGGGGAATCATCACCCAATTGTCTCTAAAGTAGGGGCAATTAAAGTGCCGAAAAGTGATGCATTCTATACTTATGACAACAAGTTTGTGGACGCAAGTCATGTGGAATTTGATGTTCCTGTTGATATTTCTGATCGATTAGCTGAAGAAATCACCAAGATGGGATTGGAGACTTATCGCGCTTTGGGGCTGAAAGGGATGGCCCGAATCGACTACCTTGTTTCTCAGGATAGTGTTCCATATGTCAGTGAAGTCAACACATTGCCTGGATTCACCAACATTAGCTTGTATCCACAGTTATTTGCTGCTTCAGGGATTTCATACACTGAATTGATTGATCGTTTGATTCAATTGGCAATCGAAGAATTTGAACGTCAAAGTAAAATCTTATATGATTTCAAACCATTGGATCCAAAAGACCAGATTATCAAAAAGAATTAATAAGTTGAATAAATGAAGCTGGCCGACGATGAAACAGTTTGTTTGATCGTGACCAGCTTTTTTATATGGGATGGGAATATGAATAGTGATCGATGGGTACCTTTCTTAACAATATTATTTGTTTGCGTCATGACCATGCTCAAATGGATTCAAAACGGCCTTCACAGTAGCTGGTTGTTGATGATCTTGCTGTTAATCTTTATTGGGATGTTGGGTTCAGTCATATTTATCAGCTTGCCGAGAGGGTTTAATCAACCCAAACTAACATTAAAAAAGTTGATCGGCCTGTACTTAGCGGTTATTTGGTTGGCAATTCTTTGGCTGCCACTGGGGCTGTTTGGGTTCACCAATTTTATCAAAGCCGCAATTCCAGTTTCGGGGGCAATGTTTACCTGGATTACGGTTAATCGCCAGGCGATCATCATTTTCTTAGTGTTCTTATACATACTCGCGTTCGGGTTGACGCTGAAGGTTCACAAGGTTCTAGTTATTTTACTTTCAGGAAATGAAGCCAGCTTCATTAGAGCCCTCAAGTTAGCATGGCGGGATGATTCCTTTGGCGATTGGGTTCGCTCTTGGTTGGTAATTCTAGAAATGGTGATCACTGTTTTTGTGATCATTACTGGCGTAACTGTCGTTAACCAATTGATATCCAATCAGATAATTTGGTTCGTTTCCAAAGGGCTCATCAATTTGGTGGTACCGTTAGTCGAATTGAAGACGATGTTGGGATTGTTTGCCAGCTCGATCCATTTCGATTGGAAGTCTGGCCGGTTGTGGTTATTTGGTGGGGCCAGCCTCTTGTTGATCACCGTCATTGGGGCCGCAAATGTTAACAATGGCCGGCAACCGCAGCCTCAAACGATTATCGTTCATCGGGGTGTCATTGATCACAACGGGACTGGGAATACGATTGCAGCGTTGAAAAAAAGTAGTCAATTTCATTTCCCATACGTCGAGATGGATATTCAAGAAACCAAGGATCATTACTTTATTTGTGCCCATGATGATACCGTTTCGATTCCTCATAAAGGTCCGCAAGAGATTAATACATTAAGTCTTAAAACGGTGAAAAAATACCATCGAGTTGAGCTGTTTGGCGATTATTTAAAGACCGCCAATCGATTAAAGCAACCCTTGATCATTGAACTAAAAGTGACCAATCAATCTGACGAACAAATGGGAACCAGGTTTGCTGATCAATATCGCGCTGGACTGCAACGGTTACCTCATCGCGTGCATTCAATCGGTTATTCATATCTCCGCCAAATTAAACGGCAACTGCCACATACTCAAGTTGGGCTGGTCACAATGCTGAACTTTGGTGACATGTCCAAACTGAACGTCAATTTTTATACGTTAGAACATTATACGGTGAGTGACTATCTCATTCAGTCTGCTGACATCGATCAGCGGCAAATATATACCTGGACGGATAATAGCCGGTTGGGAATGTTTCGGTCGGCAATTATGGGCGCTAATGGTCAAGTGACGGATCAAGCACAAAAGCTGGCCCACTTGAAGATCAATTTAGATCGTGATCGTTGGGTCCTCTTATTAAATTATTTATTGGATTATCTATAATTTTGCCCCTCTTTTACGTATTTCCTATATAGGAGGTGCAATTTAATATGACAAAACGATGTGCCTGGGCGACCAAGAGCCCAGAATTGATGATTTATCATGATACAATTTGGGGTAAACCAACCAAGGAGTTAAATGAGCTTTTCCGTGGCTTTTGTCTCGAAACGATGCAGGCCGGATTAGCATTTCAAACGGTTCTTAAATTTGAAGATGGCATGAATGAGGCCTTCCATCACTTTTCAATTGATTATCTCGCCGGCTTGACTGATCAAGACGTTGCCCGGTTATGCGAGAATCCAAAGATCATTAGAAACCATTCAAAAATTGCCGGGATGATTCATAATGCAAAAGTGATTCAACAAAACTCGCAGCAGTTTATTGACAATACGTGGGAACCTGTGAATTACATGCAACTGGACCACCTGTTGTCGGAAGAAGATCCTGTCCCAGATTTTCACGAGTTCACTAAACAGTTTGTGAATAGCTTCAAAAAAATGGGCTTGAAGCGAATTGGACCGGTTACGGTTTATAGCTACTTGCAGGCGGTCGGCGTGGTTAATGACCATATTCTCCAATGCAGATTTCGGTCGTGACTTTTTGCTGTTATTGTGAAATTTTGGTTGATATCTGCATGTGAATATAATATGATATCTAGGTTGTGTAGTCAGCGCATCAACTTAAAATCGGGGGTAAAAGTTAGATATGACTATGAAAATTTCCGGATCGATGATTAGAAAAGCCAGGAAGCAAAGGGGGCTCTCTCAAGTTCAACTTGCTGAAGGTATTTGTACGCAAGCAACCATCAGTGGGATCGAGACACAGAATACTTGTTCCAGTTTTGAAATTTTATGTAAGGTGTGCGACCGATTAAAATTGGATTTGACGCAGGTGACCAGTAATCCTGAGTATGGTGACAAATTATTTTCACTAATTGATGAAAGTATGCGTCACAATCGGTTTCAAAAAGCAAATCAATTCATTAAGCAAATTTCTTTTGACAAATTAACTAGCAAGGCATCCCGAGGTCGCTACTCTTGTTACCTTGGTTACATCAACTTGTTCATTGATGACGATATGAATGAAGCGATTTACAACTTTAACGTCATGTTAACGCGATATTCAGCCACTGACTATACCTTTTATCAAGCTTGGGCAAATTTAGGGCTGGGTCTGGCTTATCAGAATCAAGGCAAGCCGTTGCGAGCACAAGAATATATCGAAGTTAGTACCGAAATTCTAAAGAAACTCAAGAGTGACGAAAAACAGGACCTGTTTGCAATTGTGGACTTGTATGTCAGAATTATCGACTTGTATTTAGATATTGAGAATTACGATTGTGCGCTAGAATTAATTAAGGACATTTCAGGTAAACTCACCCAAGCTGATTTGATTTATAAATTAGATGTTTTAGCTGAACAGGAGTCCAAATGTTACTATGCGAAAGGGCAGGTTGTCTGTGGAACCATGAAACAATTTGCTGCATTTTTTATCTCCCAACTAAGGGGAAATACTGAATTGTCTGAAAAAATCGTTAAGCATAATCAGGCGCATATTGTTGAAATAGTTAAGCAGGAATTGGCTAAAACTGAAGGATTACCAACACTCATTAAATGAGACTGCGATAATCGGCGTTTTGATCTCAGAATTTAACGAAGAGGACCAACTATTCCAAAATCAGGAATAGTTGGTCCTCTTCGTTAAATGGCCGAGATCAGCCGTTTGGCGCAGCTTTTATCTAGGTGGCTACGACGATCCAAGTGGATGATTACGGATTGAAAATTGATATAAATCTCAGCCTTATTTGGGCCTGATATTTTTTTGCTGAATGGTGTTTTGAAAATCATGGCTTATCTGTCAAACCAGAATCATTAAAATTCAAATAGCTGATCCTCATGACTCCAATCAACCGACAGTGGCCACCTCAACTCATATCCTAAACTCGTTTACTTGGGTTCTTCGCGGGCTTATTATCCAAATCGGTTCGGACAACTAACACATCACAAATTGCGGTTCTAGTGACATACTCAGTTACTGAACCAATCAATAACCGTTCAACGGCATTTAAACCAGTTGCGCCGATCATGATTAAATCGATGTTTAGATTCTGTGGCAAATCACGTGCAATTACAGTCTTTGGTGCGCCATATTCAATTGAGTAGTCAACGTCCTTGATGCCAGCTTGTTTAGCTTCATCAATGTACTTGTCTAGTGTTTGTTTGGCAGTATCAGTCACTTGTTCAACCATTGAGGTATCAAAACTGGAAATGTTTTGGAAAGCCCTGGTATCAACAACGTGAACAAGGTGAAGTGATGCATCATTTCGTTTTGCAACTGCAACGCCTTTTTTGAAAGCTAACTCCGCTTCGTAGGAACCATCAACGGGAACTAGAATTTGTTTGTATTGTTGTAACATTGTACCCACCCCACATTCATCTATTTAATTCAATTGTACGTTATTTTTTCTAAAATACAAAGAAATAAATATGCTAACGATTGGGATGGTTGATAATATTCATGATAACTGCCTCTAAAATCGTCCCGGCGGCAGTCCCACAGAGCAGCACGACCAAGGTAAAAATATCATTTTGCCAGAACAAGGCGACAACACCCAGAATGGCAACAATGATAAATGTGATGCCACCCGTTTTTGCGGCCGAGGTCATGCGTTTGTTCTCGCGAACGTTGATGCCAAATAATTTTTGATTCAAGTGAGATAGTAAATAGTAGGCGATAAATGCCGCGATAACAATAACCACGACGACTAACAAATTAATAATCATTTTTTACTCCAAATTATTTTCGGCCAGCAGACTGGCGTAGTTTTTTGTATTGTTCTTTAAAAGCCGTTTCAATCCGACCATTGCTCTTTGGCCGATAGTACTGGGCATTCTTGATCTTATCTGGGAGATATTGTTGCTTGACCCAATCATTAGGAAAGTCATGCGGGTATTTGTATTCGACTCCACGCCCTAATTTGGCAGCACCCTTGTAGTGGGCGTCCTTTAAGTGGAGAGGGACATCTCCGTAGTTGCCGGAACGAACATCTTCCAACGCACTGTCAATCGCCGTCATAGCCGAATTGGACTTGGGGCTTAAGCAGAGTTCGATGATGGCATTTGCCAGAGGGATCCGCGCTTCAGGAAGCCCTAATTGCTTTGCAACAGTGGTCGCCTCAACGGTTCGCTCACAAGCACCAGGGTTTGCCAAACCGACATCTTCATATGCAATGACGAGTAACCGCCTGATTAATGAGATCAGGTCACCGGATTCAATTAACCGGCTGGCATAGTGAAGGGCCGCATCGGTATCCGATCCTCGGATGGATTTTTGAAATGCAGAAATCACATCATAGTGGGCATCACCATCTTTATCTGAACTCAGTGCTTTTCGTTGCAAACATTCTTCAACAATTGGCCGGGTGATGTGTATTTTAGCGTCCTTATTCGGTTCCGTTGACTTAACTGCTAATTCAAGTGCGTTTAGCGAACTTCGCAGATCACCGTTAGTTGCCGTTGAGAGGAATTTGAGCGCGTCATCGTCAATCTCTACCTTGAAGTTGCCGAGACCGTTGTCAGTGTCTGTCAGTGCGCGATGAAGGGCCTGCTCAATATCGGCAGGAGATAGAGGATGAACTTCAAAAATTTGAGCTCGACTTCTAATGGCAGGATTGATATTGATATAGGGATTTTCAGTTGTCGCCCCAATCAGGATGATTGAACCATTTTCCAATAATGGCAATAAGAAATCCTGTTTCGTTTTATCGAGCCGATGAATTTCATCCAGTAGTAACACAACGGTTCCGCTCATTTTGGCCTCTTCGGCTACGATTTGAAGATCCTTCTTGGTATCTGTGGCTGCGTTCAGCATTCGAAATGCGTACTTAGTTGAGCCGGCAATTGCGCTGGCAATACTGGTTTTTCCAGTGCCCGGGGGACCATATAAGATCATTGAGGACAGCATTTTGGCTTTAACCATTCGGCTGATAATTTTTCCAGGGCCAACTAAATCCTGTTGACCGACGATATCTTCAATTTTAGTTGGCCGCATTCGATAGGCTAACGGTTGTTGCATAAGATACCTCCTAAGTGATAACAAAGATGACTCTTAACCATTATATCAGTAAAAGAGGGCATAAAAAAAGCGCTTTGCAATCGCAAAACGCTTGGTGATGAATTAACCCAACTTGTTGTAGTATTCAACAATAAGTGATTCATCGATTTCAGCATCAAGTTCTTCTCGTTGTGGGAGACGAACTAATGAGCCTTCAAGCTTATCAGCATCGAAGCTAACGTATTGTGGACGACCCACAACAGCTTCAACAGCATCCTTGATAACTTGGAGATCTTTAGACTTCTCACGAACAGAGATTACTTGACCAGGTTTAACTTCGTATGATGGAATATCAACACGCTTGCCATCAACGGTGATGTGACCATGATTTACAAGTTGACGAGCTTGGCGACGAGTTGTAGCCATACCCAAACGGTAAACCATGTTATCCAAACGTTCTTCAAGCATAATCATAAAGTTAACACCATGCTTACCTTCACGAATTTTACCGGCACGAACGAATAAGTTACTGAATTGACGTTCAGTAAGTCCGTACATGTAACGTAATTTTTGCTTTTCGTGTAATTGTAAACCATATTCTGAAAGCTTTGAACGACGGCCTTGACCGTGATCACCAGGAGCATAAGGACGACGATCGAGTTCCTTACCAGTACCTGATAAAGATACTCCTAAACGACGTGAAATTCTCCAACTTGGACCTGTATATCTAGACATAAGTAATCCTCCAATATTTTTTTGGAGTAAAATAAGCCGTTGCAAACTTAGTATTCGTGCATGTTGCTTTGCTCTTTCGCTCAAGCAGCCGATTGAGTTACTTGCAGAACCAATTAAATGGCAACAACATGTTGACGAGCTTACCGTCTACTGCTGCGTTATTTTACACAAACACCATTGTATAAAGAATTCTATCCTAAGTCAACATGTTTAACGAATATCTCAGCAAATTCGGCGAGCATCTCTTCGTCATCCCCAGTGAAACGGTTGACGATGGGAGAATCGATATCCAACACGCCAATTGGCTGCTTATTTTTAAATAACGGGACGACGATTTCTGAACGTGAGTTGGCATCACAGGCAATGTGGCCTGCAAATTGATGCACATCAGCCACTCGTAATGGTTTTTTCTGAGTTAATGCTGCTCCACAAACACCACTGCCATTTTTAATGTGCATGCAGGCAACGTTACCTTGGAAGGGACCCAGGATTAATTCATCGTTGGCTGGCATATATCGATAAAAGCCGGCCCAATTAATGTCTGTGAGTGACTGATTTAGGAGAGCTGACGCATTGGCTATGTTGGCAGTCAAATCCGTTTCGCCGGTTAATAACGCATCCAGTTGCTGATTCAGTAAATTAGTTGTTTTTTGCATAAGTTCCTTCCTCACTTTAAAAAAATCTGGTGAAACGTATCTACTATGATATAATTCAGGTTAGATCACTTTTAATTAATTATTAATACATAATATATTGTTTTGTGGATTTTTTCCATATTAATGGTCATTTAATATCTTTATTTCTGAAGGATGGGATCGAATGCTTACTTTGCTGATTGGAATTATTGTGGTGGTTGGGGCTTGTTATCTTGGATTTGTATTTTATCAACGACGAACAATCAAGATGGCAACGGACGTTTATGAGAACAAACGAGATCTGAATAAGATTCCGCTGGATGATGAATTTGCCCTTGCTAAAAAGCTTAACTTAACGGGTGAATCGCAAAAAAAATATGATCAATTGTACAACAAATACCAACATTACAAGAATCAACTATTACCCAGCATTGATGAGGGGATTGCTGAGGTTAAAGATGATGGCAAAGGGATTAATTTTATCAAGACCAGAAATGACTGGCAAAACGCCAACCAAGCGATTGAAGACGCTAATTCCGAATTAAAAGAAATTCAGGCTGGCTTAGCCCAGTTATATGATCTTAACAAGCAGCATTATCTGGCACTTGAAGAGCTTGAGAAAAAATATAAGCGACTTCGCGAAGAACTGCTGAACAAAAATGAATCATTTGGGACCAGTATCGATCATTTGGAAAAGACACTTGCTGATATTGAAGGGACGTTTGATGAATTTACTCAACTGACTAAAAGTGGGGATCCCAACAGTGCTGAGGAAGTCTTATCTGATTTAAATGCTTCGACCTCAAAGCTAGAATCTTATATGGAACGGATTCCAAAGCTGAATTCCATGTTGACCAAAGAATTCAACGATCAACTGCAAGAAATTCAAACCGGTTATCACGAGTTAAAGACTAAACATTACAACTTTCCAAAGGATAACTTCCCACAGACAATCGAGCGGGTTCGTACGCAGATTAAAACGAGCCTCAAACAGTTGGAGAATCTTGACGTAGATGTTGTTGCTAAGTCAGTTGATGATATTGCCGATTCAATTGATCACTTATATGACGCGTTGGATCTTGAACTAAAAGCCCGGCCACACGTTGAGAAGAATACCAAAGTGATTGGCGAATACATTGCGCATGTCCGCAAGCAAAATAGCGACTTGGCACTCCGACTGGAAAGTTTGAATAAAAGTTACGTGTTGAATCACCAAGAAATTGAGAATAATCATCAGTATGACCAACAGATTGCCATAATTGAAAAGCAATATGCCAAGCAGACTCAGGCAATCAAGACCAGTCAAGCTGTTTTTTCAGTGATCTATCAAGAGCAACAAAAAATGATGAAAGATCTTGGCCAAATTGAAGCCTTACAGAAACAGTTATTTCAGTCAACAATTCAATTGCCAGGCAAAGAAAAGCAGGCCCGTAGCTCACTTGCCAAATTTGATCTGGAAATGCGCAACAAAAAGCGGCGGATTGACAATCATAATTTGCCAGGACTTTCTGACGACTACCAAGACGCCTTTGCGGCAGTTGTTCGGGAAATCAATCATTTAAATGATGCAATGAGCCAGCCACAAATTGACATGGATGATATTTCCAAGCAAGTGATCATTATTCAGTCAGACATGGATACGTTGGACGATAAGACAAATAAGCTGATTGATGATGCAACATTGGCTGAACAGACCATTCAGTATGCTAATCGGTTTGTCAGCTCTAGTCCAGAAATCGCCTCTGCCAGCAAGCAGGCCCAACTCTATTTTGATCAGAAGTATGACTATCAAAAGAGTTTGGATACGATTTCAAAAGCGCTTGAAAAACAGTCATCTGGGATGTTTACGAAGATTCGGGACGACTATTTTGCGGCTAAAAAGCGGGTTGGATCGACAAAGAAAAAGGACGATCATTAACATCGATGATTTGGATATGAGGACCCCTGGTAAAAGGTTGATTTGCCAGGAGGTCTTTTTTTGTTTCCAATATCATGATGATTACTGATAATTGCTAAAAGTTAGGGCACACCTGGCTTGTTCTGAGCCCACTTTGGGTGTATCATCATGAGAGTTATATTTGTTGGAGTCGAACCAATAAATTAGAGAAGAAGGTTTCAAATGATTTATTTTGACAATAGTGCAACAACCCAAGCACTGCCAGAAGTACTTGACACATACAATAAGGTGAGTGAGAAAGTTTGGGGGAATCCCTCCAGCCTTCACAATTTTGGTGAACAGGCATTTAATCTGCTTGAACAATCCCGGAAGCAAATCGCTGATTTATTGCATGTCCATTCAGATGAAATCTATTTCACGAGTGGTGGCACTGAAGGCGACAATTGGGTGATTAAAGGAACGGCAATTGCTAAGCGGGAATTCGGAAAACATATCATTACCACTTCTGTTGAACATGCAGCTGTTCATAATTCAATGGAACAGCTGAAGCAATTGGGTTATGAGATTACGTATTTGCCAGTTGATAAAAATGGCCGCGTTTCAATTGACGACTTGAAGCAGGCAATTCGTCCCGACACAATTTTGGTCTCTATTATGGCTATTAATAATGAAATTGGCACGATTGAGCCCATCCAAGCCGCTGGTGAATTATTGAAAAATTATCCAAAGATTCATTTTCACATTGATGCTGTCCAAGGCTTGGCTAAAGGGATTCAAGAGATGATCTTTAACGATCGCGTGGATTTTGTTGCCTTTTCCGGGCACAAATTTCACGCACCACGGGGAACGGGCTTCATTTACGGTCGCCGAGGTCGACGGATCGCCCCACTTATGAATGGTGGTGGTCAGGAAAAGAATCAGCGTTCAGGAACTGAGAATTTACCCGGAATCGCTGCCATGGCTAAGGCAGTTCGGCTTGTATTGGAAAAGGAGCCGGCTGCCATTAAGATAGAACGGCAAATCAAGCAACTTATCATCGATCACATTAGTCAATTTGATAAAGTCGTCATTTTTTCAAAGAATGATGCGACCTTTGCTCCCCACATTTTGTGTTTTGCAATCAAGGGTGTCCGCGGTGAAACAATCGTGCATGCGTTTGAGAAGTACAATATTTTTATCTCAACCACGAGTGCTTGTTCGTCGAAGAGTCATGATGAATCCGGTACTTTAAATGCCATGAATGTTCCAGAAAATATTGCCACTAGTGCTGTCAGAATTTCACTAGGTGACCAGAACACTCTCGAAGAAGCCAAACAATTCATTAAAGTATTTGATCAGTTGTATGAAGAATTTGACAAATTAAGTTAGGAGCAGCTATGCACTATACAGAAATTATGGTTCGTTACGGAGAACTTTCAACCAAGGGTAAGAATCGAAAAGACTTTATCAAACAGCTTGGTAGAAACGTTCGGGCCGTTTTGCATCCATTCTCAACATTGGAAGTCAAAGCACAACGAGATCGACTGCACGTTGCGTTACATGATGAAAATGACAAGCAAGTGATTGCCGCCCTTCAAGGGGTGTTTGGAATTGAAAACTTTTATCCTTCTATCCAGATCGATAAGGACATGGATGTGATTAAAAAGACAGTCCTCCAAATGGCCCAAGAACAGTACACACCCGGGGCAACATTCAAAATTAATACCCGCAGACAAGATAAGAGCTTTGAATATGATACCAATCAGATTAACAATATTTTAGGTGATCATGTACTGTCAAATATTGATGGGATTTCTGTTGACGTCAAGCATCCAGACATTTCAATTCGCGTCGAGATTCGGATGAATGGTGCCTTCATTTCCTCAGAAATTATTCATGGTGCCGGTGGGTTACCAGTTGGTACCGGGGGCCGGGCAACAATGATGCTTTCAGGCGGAATCGACTCCCCAGTTGCTACTTATTTGGCAATGAAGCGCGGTGTTAAAATTGATATGATTCATTTTTACAGTCCGCCATATACCAGTGAGCAGGCCCTTAATAAGGCCAAGCAATTGACCTCGGTTTTGGCCAAGTATTCGGGTAATATTCAATTTATTCAAGTGCCATTTACAGAAGTGCAAGAAACAATTAAGGAGAAGGTTCCAGAGGGCTACTTAATGACAATCCAACGGCGGATGATGCTGCGGATTGCTGCTAAAATTACTCAGAATCGCCATTGTAGCGGTGTATTCACTGGTGAAGCTTTGGGTCAGGTGGCTTCACAAACACTGGAGAGTATGCAGGCAATTAATGACGTAACGACACTGCCAGTTTTGCGGCCGCTGGTTTCGATGGACAAGGAAGATATTATTAAGATCTCAAAGAATATTAATACCTTTGATTTATCCATTCTACCTTTCGAAGACTGTTGTACGATCTTTACACCACCAGCTCCCAAAACGCGTCCTAGCTTAGAAAAATCTCGGAAGTTCGAAGGCTATATTGATGTTGACGGTCTGATGAAACGGGCAATCGATGGCATTCAAATTACCGATATCAAGGCTGGGCAAGAGTTCATGAACCAAGATCAAGATGTCTTTGCTGAACTGCTATAATTATTTTAGATACTTGCGCATTAGCGATGATTGGGCTACATTAGTCAGTAAGATTAGTTAACCATCAAAGGAGTGTTCTTGATGCAAGTCACGATAAATGGTAAAGAAGAAGATATGTATGGCAACCCACCGGAAGTTGGTGAACAGTTGCCGAAGTTTAAGCTGGAAGATGCCAATGGTAATAAAGTGAAAACAGCCGACATTATTGGCCGGATCACATTGCTATCAACTGTGCCAGATATTGACACACCAGTTTGTTCAGTTGAGACCCGTAAATTCAATCAAGAGGCTGACAAATATCCTGATGTTAACTTTTTGACTGTTTCAAATAACACAGTGGCTCAACAAAAAGATTGGTGTGCTGCTCAAGGTGTCGAGAATTTACAAATGTTGTCTGATGAAAATCTTTCATTAGGTTACGCAATGAAGTTGTACTTACCTAACTTTGGCGCACTGGCTCGAACCATTTTCATCACGGATGCAACTGGTAAGATTGTTTACCGACAAATCGTACCAGAAATTGGCGATGAACCAGATTATCAAGATGCACTGGACGCTTTAGGAAAAATTGCCAAGCGTGTTGACGATTAGTCAATAGTTCGGTAAGATTAGAGTTAAATTAAAGCATTGAGCAAGAGAGTAGCTCACAATTCAGTTTCAGAAAGAAAATCGTTGATGAGAGATTTTTACTGATTGTTCTGTGAAAGTAACTTGCAAGCTACCCGTTCGAATTTTGAGGGCGGGTCGGTTAATCGACCGTTAACATGATCATTAAGTGGGGCATAATTGCCCAATTTAGGTGGTACCGCGAACGCTTCGTCCTAATTGTAGGATGAAGTGTTTTTTTGTTACATAAGATATCAAGAGACCAAGAAAGGGGTAACAACATGGCAGAAACAAACGACAAGCGATCAACCGAACAAACAGAAATGTCAACTAAATATGATCCAACCGCCATTGAAAAGGGCAGATATAACGAATGGTTGGACGAAGGGGTATTCAAACCAAGTGGGGATAAGAAAGCGAAACCATTTTCAATTGTTTTACCACCACCAAATGTTACTGGAAAGTTGCATCTTGGCCATGCCTGGGACACAACTTTGCAGGATATGATTATTCGGCGGAAGCGAATGCAGGGTTATGACACCCTCTGGTTACCAGGAATGGATCATGCCGGTATTGCCACCCAAGCCAAAGTTGAAGCAAAATTACGTGAACAAGGAATTTCCCGTTATGACTTAGGTCGAGAAAAGTTTATTGAAAAGGTTTGGGAATGGAAGGATGACTTTGCTGCGACTATCAAGGAACAGTGGGCTAAGTTAGGCCTCTCCTTGGATTATAGTCGTGAACGCTTTACTTTGGATAAGGGATTATCCAAAGCCGTTCGCCGTGTATTTGTGGACCTTTACAACAAAGGGTTAATTTACCGTGGCGAGTATATCATTAACTGGGATCCTCAAGCCCGGACTGCATTGTCTGATATTGAGGTTATTCATAAAGACGATAAAGGTGCCTTCTATCACGTTAAATATCCATTTACTGATGGCACAAAATTTAATGGTAAAGATTATATCGAGATTGCAACCACCCGTCCCGAAACGATGATGGGTGATACTGCCGTTGCGGTTAACCCGAGCGATGAACGTTATAAGGACTTGGTTGGTAAAAAGGTGCTCGTCCCACTGATTAACCGGGAAGTGCCAATTATTGCCGATCAATACGTTGACCCTGATTTCGGAACTGGGATGGTTAAGATTACGCCAGCCCATGATCCAAATGACTTCAAAGTGGGTAATCGGCACGACTTACCCCGGATCAACACGATGAATGAAGATGCAACCCTGAACGAAAATGCTGGTAAGTACGAAGGCATGGATCGTTTTACCGCTCGAAAGGCGATGGTGAAAGACCTTCAGGATCAGGATCTAATGATTGCCATCGATCCGATTGTCCATTCCGTTGGTCATTCTGAGCGAACTGGGGTTCAGGTTGAGGCCCGTTTATCGACTCAGTGGTTTGTGAAGATGAAGCCATTGGCAGAACAAGCGCTGAAAAACCAAAATACAGACGACAAGGTTAACTTCTTCCCAGACCGGTTTGAAGGGACGTTTGAAACTTGGATGGAAAACGTTCATGACTGGGTTATTTCCCGTCAACTGTGGTGGGGGCATCGGATTCCTGCCTGGTATAACAAAAAAACTGGGGAAACCTATGTTGGTATGGAAGCTCCAAAAGATTCTGAGAATTGGCAACAAGATCCAGATGTTTTGGATACCTGGTTCTCATCAGCATTGTGGCCATTTTCAACCATGGGTTGGCCTGAAGATACTGAAGACTTTAAACGTTATTTCCCGACCGATACGTTGGTCACCGGTTATGACATCATTTTCTTCTGGGTTTCTCGGATGATTTTCCAAAGCTTAGAATTCACGAAACGTCGACCCTTTAAAGATGTCCTCCTTCACGGATTGATTCGCGATTCCCAAGGCCGGAAGATGTCCAAATCGCTTGGAAACGGCATTGATCCAATGGATGTCATTGATAAGTATGGTGCTGATGCTCTCAGGTGGTTCTTATCAAATGGTGGCACGCCCGGACAAGACCTCAAGTTCACTTACGATAAGATGGATTCCGCTTGGAACTTCATCAACAAGATCTGGAATGCAAGCCGCTATGTTATCATGAATTTGGATGGCATTGATCAACCAACGCTTCCTGACAAATCTGAATGGCAATTATCTGATCGTTGGATTTTAAGCCGATTAAATGCGACTGTTAACAAGGTTAATGAACAGTTTGAAAAGTATAATTTTGGTGAAGCTGATCGGGCACTTTATGATTTCATCTGGTTTGATTTCTGTGACTGGTATATTGAGATGAGTAAGGAAGCCTTGAACAGTGATGATGCTAAGCTCAAAAAGAATACTCAAAACATTCTAGCTTATGTTTTGGATCAAACTTTGCGCTTATTGCAGCCAATTATGCCGTTTGTAACTGAGTATCTTTGGCAGAAAATGCCACATGTTGGCAAATCACTTGTTACGGCAGCCTTCCCTGAAAACCACGCTGAGTTTGATGATGCTCAATCAGAAAATGAAATGCAGTCGCTGATTGACTTGATCAAGGCTGTTCGGAATATTCGGAGTGAAGCAAATGCCCCACTCTCTTCACCAATTGATATGTTGATTCAAACCGATAATCAAACGCTTCAGGAAATCTTTGAAACCAATCGTGATTACATTGATCGGTTCTGTCACTGCAAGGAACTCAAGATTGGGGCCACAATTGACGCACCTAAGCTGTCAATGTCTGCTGTGATTACCGATGCGACAATCTTTGTTCCATTGGCCGAGTTGGTTGATTTGAATGAGGAAAAAGTTCGGGTTCAAAAAGATGTTGATAAATTTGAAGCCGAGGTTGCCCGTTCAGATAAGAAATTGGCTAACAAGAAATTTGTTGAAAATGCTCCTTCCGCTGTTGTCGATGAAGAAAAGCAAAAGAAAGCTGATCATCAATCAAAATTGGATGCTGCTAAGGAACGGTTGGCGCAGATTACAAATGAGTTATAAATTTGGATAATCTACTGACTAAGTGGGAATATGCAATGTCGAGGCTGGAAGCAAAACGGTGGTTTTGCACCAGCCTCGTTTTGAGGAGAAATCGATGATTAACACTTATGAAGATGCACTCAAATTTATTCATGGACGCAGTAAATTCAAAAAAATTCCCACGTTAAAACGTATGAGAACCTTTTTAGATGAATTAGGGTCTCCCGATAAAAAGGTGAATGCGATCCATGTTGCTGGAACGAATGGTAAAGGATCAACAGTTGCCTTTCTGCGAAACATTTTACAGGCCGACGGTAACGTGGTTGGCACTTTTACGTCACCATTTTTGGTCAAGTTTAATGAGCGAATCAGCGTTAATGGGATACCATTACCTGATGCGGAGATCCTCAGATTGGTTCAAAAAATTTACCCAACTGTTCAGAAGTTGGATCAGACTTTGCCGGAAGGTGGCCCAACGGAATTTGAGATCATTACTGCCATGATGTTTTCGTACTTTGCTGAAGGACATGCGGATGTTGTGATTGTGGAAGTTGGATTGGGTGGCTTATACGATTCGACGAATGTCATCGTTCCCAAGGTTTCTGCGATTGTGACGATTGGCTGGGATCACATGCATATATTAGGAGATACCCTTCCTAAAATTGCCTATCAAAAAGCTGGCATCATTAAGCCGAGGGTTCCGGTGGTGGTTGGCCGGATCGATTCTGAGCCGTTAAAAGTGATCAAGGGTGTCGCCCGAAAAAAGAAGAGTCCCATTTCAATATTAGGAGACGGTTTTAAGGTCGCTGCATTAAAAGAGCATGATTGGTTGCAGTCATTTAGCTTTAATTCTGGCAAATACCGGTTCGCCAAACTTTCAACCACTTTGATTGGTGATTATCAAGCTGATAACGCTGCGGTGGCTATTCAAGCTTATCTAGCTTATCAAGAAGTAATGGATCAAGCTGTCAGTGAATCGAGCATTATTGACGGAATCGGAAATACCCAGTGGGCTGGGCGGTTTGAACGGGTTTCTACTGATCCAACTATCGTGTTAGACGGGGCCCATAACATTTCTGCCGTTGATGAGATTGTCAAAATGCTCCAAAATGA
This sequence comes from Lentilactobacillus sp. TOM.63, assembly GCF_030361045.1. Lineage (NCBI taxonomy): Bacteria > Bacillati > Bacillota > Bacilli > Lactobacillales > Lactobacillaceae > Lentilactobacillus > Lentilactobacillus sp. TOM.63. The sequence goes on along the minus strand of NZ_JAUCAP010000035.1, from coordinate 7,186 downwards.
TTTTGCTGATCACAAAGTGTATATCTTGATGGGGATTTTGGCTGACAAGCAGGCTGATAAGATGGTTCGTAAAATGGCCACTTTTGAGAATGCCGAAATCATCCTGACTCATTTTGCCGGTCCAGGAAAACGCCAAGCGGCTGATCCTGAAGCCTTAGAGCAAAAAGTGGGTCAAACGCCGGATGATATTTTGACAATTGCGGATTGGCGGCAGGCCATTGAAACGATCAAGCCCAAGCTTAACGCCAATGATATCCTTTTAATTACGGGTTCTTTATACTTCATTTCCGATGTTCGAGAGTACCTCAAATTGAATTCCAAATAATATCTTAAATAAGTCTTTGATTAAATGGATTTCATTTATTTTTTGATACGGTATGATATACTTGTTTCGTTAAACAATAATAATCAATAAATCTATAATAAATAAACTAAAAATTGTGAATGATAGACAACGAAGGGATGGATAACGTGTTCGGATTTGGGGAAAAAAACATAGGAATTGATCTTGGAACCGCAAATACAATTGTGTACGTCGAAGGTAAGGGCATTGTGCTTCGTGAACCTTCAGTGGTTGCTAAGAGTACTAAAAACGGTGAAATTATTGCCGTAGGAGAAGAGGCTCGGGCCATGATTGGGCGAACGCCAGCAAGTATTCAGGCAGTTCGGCCAATGAAAGATGGTGTGATTGCTGATTATGATACCACCGTTGCCATGATGAAATATTTCATCGAAAAGGCACTTGGTCATTCATCCGGCAAGCCTTACGTTATGGTTTGTGTTCCAACTGGAATTACCGCCGTTGAAAAGCGGGCAGTGATCGATGCCACTCGGGTTGCCGGCGCAAGAGATGCATACGTGATTGAAGAGCCGTTTGCCGCCGCAATTGGTGCTGGATTGCCCGTAATGGATCCGACCGGAAGCATGGTTGTTGATATTGGTGGTGGAACCACTGACGTTGCCACAATTTCACTTGGTGGAATTGTTTCAAGTCGGTCTGTTCGAATGGCTGGCGATAAATTAAACGAGGCAATTTCTCAGTATGTCCGGCAAAAGTACAATTTACTGATTGGTGAACGGACTGCCGAACAATTGAAAATTGATATTGGTTCTGCTTCTCCTAAGGCTGCCAAAGAAATTGAAGCCGTTCCTATTCGTGGTCGGGATTTAGTTACTGGTTTGCCAACCACTGTTGAAATTAGTGGCACTGATGTTAACAAGGCCATCAATGAATCCATTGCGGCGATTATTGCAACGATTAAGGAAACCTTGGAAGAAACATCTCCCGAAATTGCCGCTGATGTAATTGATCACGGGATTGTTTTGACCGGTGGTGGTGCATTGCTCAGAAATATCACGGATGTGATTGCTGAAGCAACCCAAGTTCCCGTCTCAATTGCTACTGATCCACTTGACTGTGTTGCGATCGGAACTGGAGAATCACTTAAGAGTATTAACGTTATGAAGAAAAAACAATAGTAACGACGCCTAATTTTTGTTAGGCTTGTTTGTTAATGAATAACGAATGGAGGCAATTATGCAAAAATTTTTCTCCAGTCGAAAGCTTGTTATTGTCATAGTATGTTTAATCATTAGTTTTGGCTTGATGACTGTATCAGTCGCTATTCGAAACAAACGGAGCACTCCGCCAATGATCCAGCAATTCGGAAATGACATTGTTGGATTTGCGGATAGAGTTGTTGCTGTCCCAATGAATGGGGTTCAGCACGGTTTTGTCTCAGTTAAAAACTTATTGAACACATACCAGGAAAATCAACGACTTAAGTCAAAGGTTGACCTGCTTGCTCAAACACAAGTCAAGGATCAAACGCTGGAACGAGAAAATAAACAACTAAAGCGTCAACTCAATGTTGGGAGTACCTTAACCGGCTACGAAAAGATTAATGCAGCTGTGATTACAAGAACCCCATCTTCATGGGCAAGTCAGGTGATCATCAATAAGGGACAGGCAGCAGGTGTCAAGAAAGATATGCCAGTTATTGCAGGTCCCGGCTTGATTGGAACGATTGCCGAAGTTAACAAAACCAACAGTAAGGTGGTATTGATTTCAAATACTGCTGAAAATTCCAACCGGTTTGCTATCCAAATAGTTGGATCAGATTCAAAGGTGGTCAATGGGATCATCACGTCGTATGATTCCCAGTCTAATCGGATCATCATGGGAAACATTACTTCTAAAGCCAAGCTGGCCAAAGGCGATCGTGTTTCAACCAGCGGGCTCGGCGGTACGATTCCTAAAGGTATCCATGTTGGAACGGTTTCTAAGATTGCTGAAGATGATTATGGCCTAGCCAAGAAAGTTTATATCAAACCAGCTGCCAACCTGAACGACATCGAAGTTGTTTCGGTTGCAGTTCGAGAGTGATAGGGGGCAAATCAATGAAACGAAAGATTCCTATCGCGATCATTTTTGTTGTCGGCCAATTTTTAGCTTTCTTTATGGACGGTTCTATCAGTCAAATCTTGTCTGGTACCTTGTTCAAATATCCCAACACAATGGTTCCGTGCTTGACGATGATGTGGTTGATATTAGCTGCATTTTTCGGCAATAGTAAGAAGCTTCATTTAAGTGTCTGGGCAGCAATTATTGGGTTTATTTTTGATATGTATTATACTGGCATTTTGGGCGTATACGTTTTCATTTTTCCACTGGTTGTCTACCTTTGCCAGGTAATCTATCAACAATTACCGTCAAGCTTCATGAGTGGTTTCTTGGTCTATTTCATAGGAATCACTGTATTAGTAACTTTGGGATTTGTTGCGAATGCTTTCATTGGCCAAACGTCGACTTCGGTCTCACAATTTTTGGTAAATACGTTAGCACCTACGCTGGCTCTCAATCTTGTCTTTTTAGCGATTCTGTATTTTCCGATTGAGACATTGTATAGGACTCATAGGCGCTAGGAGGGGTTTAAAGCATGCAAGATGCAGCAGTGTTGAAGGGTACAAAGGATGGTTATGAAATCGTTCTGGATGAGAATTCAAATGCTGAAGATATTTTTTCTTCGTTGAGAAAATTATTGAATAGCTTGAAGACTCAAACAGCATCAACTCATCCGCAAACAATTTCATTCGATATTTATACTGGGATGCGGTTATGGTCTGCAGATGATCGGTCAAAAATCGAGACAATCTTTTCGGATTATCCCTACTTTTCCGTGCATAAGATAACATCGGATGTGATTACCAAAGATCAATCTGCTCAGATGTTGGAACAACTCAGCGTCCACGTGATTGACCGGATCATTCGAAATGGCCAAGAGGAGCATATTCAAGGCGATGTCTTATTCCTGGGTAAAGTTCACGAGGGCGGTAAATTACTTGTCAGTGGTAACATCTATGTTCTTGGTGACGTCAAAGGAATTATTCAAGCCGGAGCACCCGATTTTGAAGATAAAATGATTATCGGGGATGTACATAATGCACAACAGGTTCGAATTGGCGAACAATTCGAGATTTTAGACGATACAAAGCGTAAGATGAATAGTGGAACCGTTATTTACGTCAATGATTTGCACGTGCTCGATTACGGAAACGTTGAGGACTTAAAGCAGATTAACCCTAAGTTCTTTAATCAGATAGGAGGAGTCATTAATGGGTAAGGCTTACGTTATAACTTCAGGTAAGGGAGGGGTTGGCAAGACCACATCTTCTGCCAACATTGGAACCGCCCTGGCAATGCTTGGCAAAAAAGTATGCCTCTTAGATCTTGATATTGGGTTGCGTAACTTGGATGTTGTTCTTGGTCTGGATAATCGGATTATGTATGACATTGTTGACGTTGCAACCGGTCGAGCTAAGTTGGCTCAGGCGTTGGTGAAGGACAAACGGTTCGACGATTTGCTTTATCTGTTACCTGCTGCTCAAAATACTGATAAGTCAGCATTGAATCAAGATCAAGTCAAAGAAATTGTGGATGAACTAAAACCGGATTTCGACTTTATTTTGATCGACTGTCCTGCCGGAATTGAGCAGGGATTTATGAACGCAATTGCCGGAGCAGACAGTGCAATTATTGTCACAACCCCTGAAATTTCGGCTGTCCGAGATGCCGATCGGGTGGTTGGCTTGCTAGAACAACACCCATTACAAGAACAACCGCGTTTAATTATCAACCGAATTCGGCAGCATATGATGAAGGATGGTTCAGTGATGGACGTGGATGAAATTACTCACCATCTAGGCGTTGAATTGTTGGGCATTGTTTTAGATGATGATGCGGTCATTACCACGTCAAACAAGGGTGAACCGGTTGTCTTGCAACCAGAAAATCCTGCCGGTCAAGGTTATCGAGATATTGCCAGACGTCTTGTAGGCGAATCAGTCCCTCTGATGGAGCTTAAGGATGAAGTTAAGCCAACGTTCTGGCAAAAAGTCACTCATTGGTTCAAGAAAAGCTGAAAACAACTTGACGATATCTAACAAAACGTTTATCATGAGTTTTAATTAATTAAAGAGTATTAAAGACTGTGATCAGAACCGTGAATTGGATTAGTTTACAGAGAGCTTATCAAGGTGGAAGTTAAGCAACTAACCAATTTGCCTCACGTCTGGGAGTCGTTTTTCTGAATTGAGTAGGAAAAAGCGGTAAGCGCGTTATTGCTGGAGTTTAGTATTAAACTCATTGAGGTCTTTCACACGAGTGGGAGACGAAATTGAGGTGGAACCACGATCACAATCGTCCTCTTAAGTCATTTTGTTGGCTTAAGAGGATTTTTTTATGATTAATACTAAACCCCGTGAGACGGCAACTGTGAAGTTGTTGCAAACTGAGGTGGAACCGCGAAAACCATCGTCCTCTTGAGATTAATTTCTCGAGGGGACTTTTTTATTGGAGGAATGTCAAATGATTCAATATATCGAACAAATTTTACCAGCATTGTTATCAGGTACCAAAATGACGTTATTGATCTTCTTTTGGACATTAATTGCCTCAATTCCATTGGGTGCCTTGGTTGGCTTGGGGTTGATCCAAAAATTCAAGCCGTTGGTTTGGCTGCTAAATATTTATGTTTGGCTAATGCGTGGGACGCCGTTGTTATTGCAATTGATTTTTGTATTTTATGGATTACCAATTTTAGGAATTATTTTCCAACGTTATGATGCCGCCTTGTTTGCTTTTATCCTTAATTACACTGCTTATTTTGGTGAAATTTTCCGTGGTGGTTTCCAATCTGTTCCAAAGGGTCAATTTGAAAGTGCTCGAGTTCTCCGATTGAGTTATGGCCAGACCATCCGCAAGATTGTAATCCCTCAAGTTTTCAAGATTGTCTTACCATCAATTGGAAATGAAGTTATCAATTTGGTGAAGGATTCCTCATTAGTTTACGTTATTGGTTTGGGCGACCTGTTGAGAGCCGGAAATGTTGCAACTGCAAGGGATGTCACTCTGCTGCCTCTGATCTTAGTTGGGATCATTTACTTGGCACTTACAGCAGTTTGCACGATTGTCTTGAAAATGATTGAAAAACGCGAAAATGTTTGGCAATAACTTGAGGAGGGAATTTAAATGTTAGAAATCAAAGACTTAACGAAAAAGTTCGGCACCAAGACTGTGATTGATGACCTCTCGATGACTGTCAAAGATAATGAAATCATGGCAATCGTTGGACCCTCTGGAGCTGGGAAAACGACGCTATTGCGATGCATCACTGGACTAGAGTCGGTGAACCAAGGACAGTTTTTCTGGAATGGGACCCAGTTTGATCCGACCAACACGGATCAAAAAGAAACGATTATTGGCGTTGTTTTCCAAGATTACCAACTGTTTCCCAACTTGACCGTGATGGGCAATATCACACTGGCCCCGACGATGGTCAAAAAGTTACCGTTGGCTGAAGTTCAGAAAACAGCTCGCGAGCTGTTGGCTAGATTGGGGTTGGAAGGTAAAGAAGACTTATATCCGTTCCAATTATCCGGTGGCCAAAAGCAACGGGTTGCCATTGTTCGGGCTTTGGCAATGAATCCTAAAATTCTTTGTTATGATGAACCTACATCAGCCTTGGACCCAGCCTTGAGAGATGAAGTTGCCGAAATTATTTTAGGCTTAAAGAAACAACAGATGACTCAGATTGTGGTTACCCATGATATGGATTTCGCCCAAAATGTCGCTGACGAAATCAAACGGGTGGAGCAAATCGATTAGAAAGAAGGATGTTTATGTCAAAACTTTTAAAACGAAGTCCACTGATCATCGTCCTTCTGCTGATTGTTTTGGGATTATCAGGTTGTCGTTATGAAAATCGACAAAAGATGAATACTAATCCTGACACTTGGTCAGTTGTGTCCAAACAAAAGAAAATCGTGGTCGGATTGGATGACAGCTTCGTGCCAATGGGATTTCAAACGAAAAGTGGCAAGGTTGTTGGCTATGATGTTGACCTAGCCAGAGCCGTCTTTAAACTGTATGGCATCAAGGTTGATTTTCAACCAATTGATTGGTCAATGAACGTCACGGAACTCCGGAATGGCACGATTGACCTTATCTGGAATGGTTTCTCAATCAATCCGCAACGGGAAAAGAAATTAACTTTTAGTAAGCCTTATCTAAAGAATGAGCAGGTTTTGATATCTAATAAGAAAAACCACATCACCCGCTTTGCAGACATGAAAGACAAGGTTGCGGGGGTTCAAGCAGGATCGGCTGGCGCAATGGATATCGATAATCAACCTAAATTGCTTAAAGATCGGATCAAAGGGCACTCTCCGATCTTGTATGATTCGTTTACTGAAGCCTTTATTGATTTGAATGCGAACCGAATTCAAGGCTTGCTGATTGATAGTATTTATGCAGGTTATTACATTGGTCACCAAAAGAATCGCGCAAGTTATCAAAGCATTCCCAGTGAATTCCCATCTGAATATTATGGTGTCGGGATGAGAAAAGGTGACACCGAGCTGAAGCAAAAAATTGATGCTGGCCTCGATAAACTTGCGAAGAATGGTGAACTTCACAAGATTGATATGAAATGGTTCGGGACGGATCGTGATAGTACGTTGATTAATAAATAGTTGTTGAGGAACTGGCGGTCGTCAGTTTCTTTTTTTGTGGAGATGAGTCCAGAGAAAAAGCTTCACATCGTAAGCATTAAATAACTGGACGTCTACTTCGTAGACGTCTTTTTGAGTACCATAGAATTATTAATTAAGTATGAGGTGATTCTTT
>NZ_JAUCAP010000034.1:0-30551 GCF_030361045.1 Lentilactobacillus sp. TOM.63 | reverse complement strand
GAAAATGCAAAATACCCATCAAACGCGTGAAACATGTGTTTGATGGGTATTTTGTGTATTTTTATGAATAAATCAGGCTCTATATTTAATTATTATGTTCGTTCAACAAACACAACAGTTGTATTTTACCACATCAATTATTAATAAATAATTATAATTCTTGGCTTTTTATCACATTTATATAAATAAGTATTAATAAATTGGTTATCAAGAAAATCTTCGCCACCAAAAAATCCGCTACCAGCAACGATTCTCGCCAGCAGCGGATCCATCATCCATTATTCAATTCACAACTCGAACAAACTTCAATCGGAAATAATATAACCGGTTTTCCTGCAACGGTCCAAGCACAGGCAGCAAAATTTGAAAATTGAACGAGATTTTAATCCCACAAAGTACTGCTATTCATTATTTTAATGCATCTATTTTTTTAATCTGCTTGGACTCGCTCACTTTTCCTAGGACAGCTGCGTAAAGCAGAAACTTACACCTAAGCACCTTGTTCAAAAATCCCCAAAACCCGGGATTTCTGAACAAGGAGACTTAGGTTCCAGTTTCTAACCGCTTTACTCCGCTCACTTTTCCTTATAATCAAAGTAATCAAACGTTGCCACTTGATCGTAACCTGAATAATCAACCGCTGCCAGTCCCACAAATGCGCCGGTGAAGAAGCCGCCATAGGTTTGAAGGACGTAGTCATCTGATAAGACAGCTGCATCCAAAGTGACCGGTACCTCATGCCAAGTTTCACCATCAAATGAATACTCGTAGGTATAACTTTGCTTGCGAACTTTGGTCTTGAACCAAACATACTCAACCCCATCCGGGATCTGAATGGCATCATCCTTTAGATAAGACGTATAGTTGCCTCGATTATTTTCAGCCACCTCAATCACGTGGCCCTTCTTTTCATCCCAAGTAACGAAGATCCATGACCAGTGCTTGTCATTATAGAAGTTAGTCAAGCCAGCCATCTGTTGATAAGTAAACGGATCAAATTTGACCTTAGTCTCAGCATCAAAGTTGAAGGCTTGCCAACGACTGGCAATCATTGAAACATCGAAATTACTTGCGAGTGAGAAGTGTCCCACTAACTTCAAGTGACCGTCACCAAACGAGCCCATGTGATCAGTGAATGGCACCCGTAATGTGTTCCAATCGTAGTCCAGCGTATCTGAATCAAACTCATCGTGCCGCGAATGGTCTAGTGGTGCGTCCGTCTCAATGGCATCTTTGGGGGCATCCACCTCAACTTGGCCACCGTGACCACCGACAACCCGTGGCCAGCCTTGGTCATCCCATTCAACTTTTTGAATAGATGTTTCTCGACCTAAAGTACTCCAGCCACGAGGATCGTAGGCAGATTCATTCTCATGGTTCCATGGGCGAGCCATTAATGAAGCATAATACCACTCACCACCTGGCGTATTAACCAATGCCCCATGGCCCTGCTTTTGAATTTCAAGATCAGGTGTATCAAAGTTCGTGATAAATGGGCCATCCGGTTCCGTTTCAAATGAATCGGCATCCAGGGTCTTAGAGCGGGCCACAACTTCCTGGTGGGTAAAGACCGTTCCACCTTGGGCAGCGAACAGATAATAGTAGCCATCTTTTTGATAGAGATGGGGACCTTCAACCAATTTAACATCGGTTCCCCGATAAATCGTTCGCGCCGTTTTTGGATCTAATTTCATTGTTTTCGTATCAAACTCAGTTAGCGTAATGCCATCAAATGGATGGTGGTATTCCCGATGATCCCAGGTCTGCTGAACCAGATATTTTCGACCGTTTTGATCATGGAATAGTGAGGCATCAAAGCCAACCCCGTTGACTCTAATTGGGTCGCTCCATGGCCCGGTAATGTTATCGGCAGTCGTTAGATAATTGGTCATATCCTTAAACGCGCCTTCAGTTACCTTAACATCGGTATAAATTAACCAGAATTTTCCGTCCGCGTACGAGAGATCCGGTGCCCAAATGCCGCCTGAAGCCGGATTGCCTTTCATATCCAGCAAAGTCGTTGTCGAAAGTGGTGATGGTAATAGTTTCCAGTGAACCATATCTTTCGATTCGTGGAGACGCACGCCTGGGAACCATTCAAAGGTTGAATTAGCAATGTAGTACGTGTCACCCACGCGAATCATACTTGGGTCGGCGTTAAATCCTGGTAATACTGGGTTCGTAATTTTCATGACAATATTTCCTTTCTGTTTCTTACTAATAATTAAAGTTGACCTTCACTCTTTCGCTTGTCAATTTCCAAGTTGATTCGCGTAACGTCTTTGTCACTCAATGGGTAGCGGCTCATGATCCACATTGCGACTAAAGCTAACACGATTGGGGCCCAAATCATTGAGAATTGAATTCCCATTAATGCAGAAGCGCTTTGGTGGGCTTTAGCACCATCGAATTTGAAGAAGGCGTTGATGTAACCTGGAATGATCCCGCCAAGGGCAAGGCCAATCTTGAAGAACAGGCCCATGATGGCGTTGATAATTCCAGCAACCCGTTTCTTGGATTGATACTCGCCGTATGAAACAACTTCCGGCACTAATGACCACATGTACCCAGTTGCGGCGGTAATTCCCCATTGCATCAAGAAACGGCCAAGGTAGCCAAGTAGCGGTGAATCTTTGAATGCAGGCATTTGCCATACCCATAAGATGAGTTGGCCAACAATGAATAGTGATAAGAAAATGTAGAAGAATTGTTTCTTACCAATCTTTTTACGAACAATTGGCCACAAGAAGACTAAGAAGATTCCTGGAATTGAACCAATCAAGTTGATGGAAGCCACCCATTCTGGATGACCAACGTTATATTGCATGTAGAACGGCCAAACCGTGTTACCGAAGAACATGAAGGTAAAGCCGATCAGGAAGAACATGCCAAGAACTTGAAGGGGTTTGTTTCGCTCGATTTCAGCAAACAAATCTGAATATTTAACGGCATCGGTTTCTTCTTCAGTAGGCAATACCCGTTCCTTAACACCAAAGTAGGTCACCATTAATAGAGCAAAGCCAATGACCATGTAAATTGACATTACCAAGAAATAAGCGCCACCAGCATGAGGGGAAGCATAATTTCCAAGGTTCAATTTGAGGCCGAATAAACCGATATCTTTCATTTGCTTATCTGGAGAAGCTAACTGAACAAACAGTGGCAGGAAGGTATAAACCATCAAGTTACCAATGTTGGCTTCGGTCATCCGGACGGTTGTTAAAGTAGAAACTTCATCATTATCCCGGGTGAGTGATGCGTTCAACGCACCATAGGGGATATTCACGAATGAATAGATCAATGCGGTTGCCATATATGAAATAAATGCATAGATGACATTACCCCGAACCGCTTCCATTGGGAAGAACAGCAAGGCTGCGCAGACGGTCAGTGGAATTCCAAAATATAGAATGAACGGGCGATATTTGCCCCGTTTAAATTTACTCTTATCAACAACGGCTCCAACCCAAGGATCCCAGAAGACGTTAATCCAACGAACAACCAGAAAGATTGTCGCACCAACGGCAGCAGAGATTCCAAATACAGTGGTTAAATAGAACAGCAGCATGGACCCAACCGTACCAAAAATCAAGTTTTGAGCCAAATCACCGGCACCGTAACTAATTCGCTCACCCCAAGAGAGCTTGGCGAATTCTTTTTCGGCAACGTGTTTGGTCTCAGTATCATTAACATTACTTGCCATGTTTCATTCTCCTTTGCTTATAACAAGATAGATGACAATGTTAGTGAACGTCTGGACACCAATAGCGAGGCTCGCTTATGAGTAACAAGCTGAATCACAATTTTTCATTTGCTGATTGGTTAAATATGAACAAATTGCAGGGTGTAAGTTGGTTATAAATTCAGCAAATGATTAGTTGATCTTACCCGTTCTCTTTAAGGAATCCCCTAATTAGCACCATTGTTCGGCTAACTGCAAATCTTATTGTATCCGCTTTCAGGAAATGACATTAACTTACTTCTTAACCGAAATTTGTCAATTTGTGACCAGATGAATTGCTAATAACTTTCTTCATTTGAAAGATAAAGTTGGAATTTTATCTTTATAAATTTTGGGTCAAAGTAAGCAACAAGGCACCAGCGCCAGCAAAAAATATATTGGCTGGTGCTGATGCTTGGGTTAGGAATGGCTGCTGGTTGGTGGTTAAAGTGGTCGGTTAATATGAAATATATGGGGGGAAGAGAAAAACTGCGCCTAACGGTCTTGATTATCATGCTCTTTTTGACTTGGCTGCAAAGATTAAATCTGCTCTGACACCCTTGATTTTTACGTTCTCTTTCCTGCTACATAGATTAAACGTGCTCCACCAAACAACAATCTGCGCGTAAGCACCTTCTGGAAGAATTCCAACCCCAGGAATTCTTCCAGAAGGCGACTTACACTCCGATTGTTAACCGCTTGGTTCCGCATCTCCCGGGTCTAGTCGCACTCTCTTACTAAACGTGCCAAAAAAGGCTGATCCCTGCCATGTAAACCAACCAGCAATTATTCCAGAACCAGGAATAACCGCTGGTTGGCTTACACTCTGGGATCAAAGCGCCTTTTTTGACACTCTCTTATTCAAAATGTCCACTCTGCACCACCGACCTGACCGTTCTTTTTGGATTAATTTGTTTACGGTACTCGCTTGGGGTGATTCCCGACCACTTTTTGAACTGCTTGCTGAAGTTGGAGATGCTGCTGGCCCCCATCATATAAGCAACGTCTTCAATCGAATACTCCACATATCCCAACAACAGTTTCGCCTTACGATACTTTTTCTCGTCAATGAATCGCAGCGGCGTCATGCCATACACCTTTCTAAAGGTCCGATGCCCATACCCGCTGCTAATATCCATTCGGTTACAAATATCGCCAAAAGAAAATTGATTATGCTCCGTCTTATCAATTCCTTCTTCAATTAATGTGGCCATTTTGCGAGCAATCTTAGCTTCCCGCTCCGTAAAGTGAATCTGGTCTTCTCTGGTAAACTCCGACAATTGTTCAGTCAACTCATACAAATAGGCTAACAGTCGAATCTGGATCTTGAGGTTAACCTGTTCTTCAGTCAGCTTAACGGCCTTGCTATACTTCACAATGTCTAGCGCTGCCGCCATCGATGCCTTGGCAATCGGATTATCCGATGGAATCACAGTATTGGCAATATTACTAATAATTGCGGATTTAAGGCCCAGACTTTCAAAATTAAAATGAAAGCAAATATAGGTCATTTCTTTATCTTTACTTGCATTCCGATTATTATGGAGCGTTCCGGGAGCAATAATCAGAGCACTTCCCGGTCCATACGTCAGCGGATCCAAACCTTTAAGCGTTGTGGTTTGCGACCCTTTTAAAATACACATCAATTCAAAGGCTTGGTGCTTCTGCTCAAAAAAGCTCCACCCACCCGGAACCGTGTGTTGATGGCCGCCGAAGATATATAATCCGGATTCAACAACCGGAATTGAAATAAAACTTTTCATAATGGTTCACCCTCAGAATTTAAACTGAAATCGCTATCACTAATATGATAATTGGCTTCCGCTAGTTAGTCAACTAAACTAACTTACTAATTTTATTCAAATATGAACCTTCATTTATCAATTTCTGCACTTAATTCGCGTAAAATTAATTTTAAAAAATAAATCATTTCTATTGTTTTTATGGAAACTTTCTATTAAGGTGTTATCTGTTCGACTGAAATCAATTTAACTAGGACAGCTGTACAGAGCAGCAACCTGCACGTAAGCACCACAAGCAAAAATTCCCAACCCCGGAATTTCTCCTTGTGGCAACTTACGCTCCGGTTGCTAACCGCTTGGATCCGCTCACTTTTATTTTGGGAAGGGGAAACAATATGGATCAATTATCCTTAGTGATCATCTTACTGGCGGCATTGTTTGTCCCGTTAGCAATGGCCAGATTTAAAATTACCTTTTTACCAACCGCTGTCGTCGAAATCATCGTTGGTGTGATTCTGGGGCCATCCCTATTTAATTGGATTGCCACATCACCCACCCTGGATATTCTGCAGAACGTTGGGGTCATTTTTCTATTGTTCTTAAGCGGAATGGAAATTGACTTTAGCCTGTTCAAGCGCAAACCTGCCCACCTCTCACCGCTTGAGGAAAAGGGCAAACAAAACCAACCGAAGTATTCCGTTCTCAAAGTGGCCACCCTGAGTTACCTTTCGATTGTGCTCATGTCAATCTTGATGGGATATGGCCTACGACTCACTGGCTTGTTTACTGATGTTTGGTTAGCGGCCATCCTATTCATGACCATTTCATTGGGAATCGTGATTGCCAGCTTGAAGGAACAGGAACTGCTCAGTAAACCATTTGGCCAAGCAATTCTGCTGATTGCTGCCCTCGGAGAAGTCGTCCCAATGGTTGGCTTAACCTTCTACGCTTCAGCATACAGTCCCAGTTCTAAATCTTTGTGGTTAATTTTATTGATCTTGGTAGCTGCTGCACTGTTATTCTGGCGATTCAAGGCCTTCTTTAGATTCTTTGACCGCATTAATAAATCGACTACTCAATTAGACGTCCGCTTGGCATTTTTCATGATCGTCACGCTGGTAACCATTGCAGAAACGGTGGGTGCAGAAGGAATTCTGGGCGCCTTCTTAGCTGGAATTGTCATCAAACTGCTTGAACCTCACGAAGAAACTAAAGTTCGGTTGGATTCCATCGGTTATGGCTTCTTTATTCCAATTTTCTTCATTATGAGCGGCGTCAACCTCAACCTGCGGCACCTCATTTCAAGTCCGCAGACGCTGATATTGATTCCGGTGCTCTTCGTTGGCTATGTCCTCGCCAAATCATTAGCTTATTTTATTCTGCGCAAACGGTTTAAACCGTCCAACGCCATTGCCGGAACCGCTATGTCCGCTACCACTATTACCGTCGTATTAGCCGCAATACAGGTGGCTCAACATCTTCACCGGATTACGAGTCAACAGTCCGGCGCTTTTCTTTTAGCAGCGGTGATTACCTGTATCGCTGGTCCACTGATTTTCAACAAACTGTATTCCGCTGAAGCTGAAGATTTGAAAAAGACCACCGTTCACTTTATCGGCACTAATCTCACGACTGTTCCAGTAGCTCAACAGCTAGCTAAGGGTTGGTACGACGTCACGATGTACACCAATAACCAGCATAATTACCGGGCTTTTAACAGTGAAGTCACCATCGATTTGCTGGACAACATGGAACCTGGCTTCATGGTCAACAACGGCGTGTTTGATGCCGATATTGTCGTGCTGGGCCAGGTTAATTCCAAGAAGAATTACGAGCTGGCCAAGATTGCCAAGAAATATGGTGTTAAACGGGTGATTGTCCGCTTTGAAGATCGGAATATTCTCGACGAAAAGCAGGATGAATTGGATCGCTTAGGCGTTGAACTCTACAATACGCCAGACGTCAATATCAGCATGCTGCGGGCGTTGATTGAAGCCCCATCTACCATGAAACTAATGACGTCAACGGAATCAAGCGTTTATGAAGTGGCGTTGCGAAACCGAAAATACGCCGATATTCAACTGCGCAATTTGCCATTTATTGAAAAAATGACCGTCACTCAAATCTACCGCGAGAAGCGCTTTATCAGGCCAACCGGTGGCACGCCGTTAAAGCTCAATGACCGGATTATTTTTACCAGTAGTAAGCAGGAAGCACCGGAAGTTCGTAAGGAACTTGGGAAGCTAAATTAGCTATCGTCCCGATTCCACTATTATTTTGCTACTAAAGTAAATCAGGATCTCATAGGAATCAGTTAAAAGCTGGTCTATGAGATCCTGATTTTAATTATTTTTGATTCTATAATTAACTGCCGCTTAGACTAAGATTGAAGTCACATTAGTAAACCCGGTAACCGCCAATGTCCAGACGAGACGCCTTAATAATATTTTGATCGATAAATGAATTGTAAATTGCCTTACCGAAGTAAATACTACTCTTGGGATCGAAGTGGAATTGATCAAGCAGTGTCCCATGTTGCATGTCAACAACATGAACGTTAGGATCTTCCTTTGCAATCTTCAAGAGACCTGCCTCGACTTTTGGTTCGTATTGTTCAGAGTTATGACTAACTGTGCCACAAAAGATTGGTAAGTCAGGCTTATTAACAAATCCTCGACAAGCTTTAAACACATTTTTGAGATTTCGATAGTAATTATCCGCAGCTACCTGCGAGAACGATGACCGATCACCTTCACCCTGATGCCAAATCATTGCGTTGACATCAAGCTGTTGCTTTGAAGCTTTCATGCAAGCCTCAATAATGTGCTTAAACTGCAGCAGCAACGAATTACTTGGGCTGTCCAGCTTGTCAATCTCAGTTGTCCAGTGATCGTGTCCCTGATGGCCACCTTCACCGGTTGGGGCAATCGAGGTGCCCCCTTCAGAGCATTTCATAACATATAAATCATATTTGGCAACTTGAGTCAGATAGTAATACGTGATTAGATCAAACCCCCACCGATTATCTGAAAGATCACTGACCTTAATGGCATCTTGAAAGACACCTTTTTCATGATCAGGTGTGTAATTGCTGCAGTAGTGACAATTCTTTAATGGCAACGAATACTGACTAGGGAGCTCAGCAATCGGCACCCGGCCGTCAATATTAGATTGCCCTGCAGAAATAACCGTTAGTGGTTTTGATTCGTTTTTCACTATATCCTTCCTCTCTTCTAGTTCAAACAAAGTTTCAGATACACACTATTTATAGTTTATCAATTAATCGTTCCCGCAACTTCTTGGCTAATTTTTCGTCCGACATCTCCCGACTGGTTGTCCAGAGGGTCATGACTCTGGCTTCAGCGGGGGCTTTAATGAACTTACGCTCCCAGACATCCTCATCATCCCCATCGCCAAGTGCTCTGATGTACTGACGTAAAAATCTCAGCTTATTGACAGTTAATGGGATATCGTCATAACCATCATTCTTGTAGAAGTCATACCATTTGGTTGATAAGTGATGGTCTTGCGCAAAAACAATTTCTTTAACCGTCTGATAAGCTTCATCAGCCAATAAGAATGGTTGTAGATAATCATCGCTGGTTTTAACCGAATGGCCTAACTGATAAACCTGGATGGTTAACTGCAACGCTTTGAGACTGTTAGCTTGATAAAGGACGCTTAAGTAGAAATCACCATAAAGGGTTTTGGCATCCTGTTGATTAAGAACCAACAAGAGTTGTTTGACAGCTGTTTTCAATTGTTGCCAAGCGGGTAATTTCGGCGCAATCATATCGTTAAGCTTCTTAACCGCTTCGCCAACCGGCACATCACCAACTACCCAGCCAGTATCAGTCATCTTATCATGATGGCTGACCCAGGCCTTGATAATTCGTCGAATCAGGTAAGGGGCAAATTCATCGCCGGCGGTCTCATCTGGGTGGGAACCGTATTGAACAATTGCTTGCCAGTACTGTTGATATAGATTAACAATTTCTGATTGATGATCTGAATAGTACGTGTTGACATAATCTTCGAGGATAGTTTGATTATCGCGAGCCTGATAGTCCGCCAGCCAAGACTTAGCTGCCTCACGAAGAAAAAGAATATGCGGCTTAATGTTACCGGTATTGATTAACTCGAGGGTATCAAAATGATTTTCCCGAACTTTGGTGAGTTGATCAGAAACAAATTCTGGGCTATTTGATAATAATCCCAAGAAGTTCGATGCTTGCAGGTCATGGAACGCAACGTGATAGTACACGCCTCGTTCACGATGACGCGGATTAGGAACATCCAACACTGGGTTTCTTGGATTATCCAAATTCTGACGCCGAGAAACCATCTTGCCATAGCCACTATCAGCCCAAATTTCAATAATATCATCCGGCACATCAATTAAGCCTTTACTGTAAAGGGATGTTAATTCGCCGTAAATATTAAGGGCCATTGGGGCACCCGGATCAAGTTTTTTGACCATATCGTATTGTTCTTTGATGATGCCGTTAATAACGTCAGCAATGGCTTGGTCATCCCATTTGCGACTGTCGTCATCCAGCCAGAATGGCTTATCACCCTGACCTCTGAATCCGAGACTATAGATCGTTGGGGTTCCCTTTTGATCCATAATTGCATCACGCCAAAGTTTTCTAAATAGGTCTGGATACTTGGTGAATGAAGCCGTTAAAGTAGGATATTCCCGGGCAAACATTTTGGCACCCAAAGGTTCAGCATGGTGATGATTAATCATCAAGCCAAATTCTTTGGCCGGATTGCGGTTGATTTGTGATTGGACGTCAGTTCCTGGAACAATTACATTACAGCCAACTCGCAAGGCCGTTTCAAAAACTCGTTGCCAAACATAACGTTGGGAGTCATGATCTTTCCAGCCCCGAATCAACAGTTCATCGTTAACAAACCAGCCGCGGTATTTTGTTTGGTATTTTGGTAACTGCGAATCAAAGTTAGTCCATCTGATAAATGGCTGACTCTTTGGCAGAGTATCCATGAAATACCAGGAATCATCTATCTTCAATACTTCTCTGGAAATTGCCAGGGCCCCATACATGACACCTAATGATGTTTTGGCAGCAACCGTAACCGAATCCCCAGAGACCGAAATTTGAAATTCATCGCCATTAACCGCAACGTTTGAATCCACCGTTAACTTAATTTGATTTTTAGCTGAATTTTTGGTGGTAACCCGCTCAATGTCCCGCTGAAGGATCATCGTGGCATTCTTCAAAACGGAATCTCTAAAATCAGAAGCAGTTACGACAGTTCCCCGCGAAATAATAAACTCTTTATTTGCCAAATTACTTCTCCCTTCTAATTAATCATTGTTTTTATTGTTGCCCGAAAGCGAAGCCGAATTGTTCATCCCAGTAGTTAATTGAATCACAATTTGTTGATCTGAACTCAATTTAACAATGTACTGTTAGACTGATGGGATATTATGCGATTCAGTTATTCGCGTCCGGTACCCCAGCTACTACTTGGAACACATCAGCAAGTGACATGTTCTGATCAGCAAACTTTTTATGCAAGATTAACTTACGGAAATCTTCGATAGACATGGCCTCTTTTTGTTTGAATGGCATTGGGGTTGGCGCATTGCCAGTATCACCCGTTTGATTCATCCCAGTTGTCAATGTGATTACAATCCCCTCATGACTATCCAGATGAACGGTATAATGTTCGTAATACGACGGAATATCATAAGACCCACTCAATTCTTTGTGTTCTTTAAAATAGTTCGTAATAAAATCTTGAAATTCCTTTTCTGAATTCAAGGCTTCTTTCCAACTCGTTGGTTCTTCTGCCATAATACATTCTTCCTTTCATTACAATAAACATGATTAAATTTACTTTTAATTTTAAATGCATCAAAACGGCATGGTCCGATCGGTTTCCGGATTCATGCCGTTTTCAATTGTCCATTTTTATGACGCTACGGAAGTATATTTAGCAGCCTAAGAATAGTTGCTGGTCTACTAAATCAGATATGGTATGAGTTGCCCAGTAATTCGATGGGCCAACTTTTTATACCCAAGTGGACTATAATGCAAGCCATCTGGCATATATCGTTCACTATTATTTAAATATGGCGAAATACCACTATTATTGAATAAATCAATAACCGGGATACTATAATAATGACAAATATCAATCATTGCGGAGGCGTAGTCAGCCTGAGTCTTACCAACACCATTTTTTTCAAACGATGATGGATAATGCTTAGTACTGCTTTTAAACACACTCTTGGTTGCTGTCATGAAAACAAGTACCGCATCAGGATAATTCTCATTTAGACTGTTGATGATTGTATTAAGTGCGCCAAGAAACGTATGCTGATCCTTGCTATGAATATCAGCAATAGGAACGCTGTGAACGAAGTCATTTACACCCCCAAAAACCACGATGTAATCTGAGTCCTTTTTCATAACTGAGCGTCTCTCTACAAAGCTATCATCACGATCATCACACATGGCTATGCGTGATCCTTTTTTGCCACAGTTGTTTACTTCTTTGAACGGAATCATATCTTGCAAATGTGCGACCCAAGATATCTTGTTTCCTCCGCCACCTGTACTGTCATCACCCCAAGTGGTTGAATCACCAAAACAACTGATGGTTTTGTCTTTAAAATAATCATTATCCAACAACGCTTACATCTCCTCATCACATTTAGTTGTCATATTACTACCATTTTTAAATTCAGTTTGTTTTTTATTTGTTAGTAGTTGGGGGTGTATCATTCTTTTTCCAGAAATCAATTGAGTCATATTTAACCCCCGTCAAGTCTTCACACACAGCCTTAGTATGGGGATCAACATCCTTCATACTGCCACCTTTTTGTAATCGAACCAATTCGGAAGCAAGTACTTTAAAGGTCTTCTTGCTTAAATGGAAGCGACTTGCAAAAATCATCGCTAAGATAATCATGAAGCCGACACCGCCAGATACAATTAAAACGATCATATTAATCGCACTTTGTGGCTGAGTAACGGCACCACTAGCTGATTGACGGAAGTGGGCAAAATCGAGTAGGTAACCGGCAACGACTCCGGCAAGTCCTTGGCTAATTTGGTTCACAAAGACCATAACGGATGCAAACAATCCGGAACGATTCTTCCCAGTTACTAGCGTATCCAGATCAGGTATGAACGGAAAGGCATTCCAAGGAACAAAGTACAGAATGTAAAGACCAACTTGATAGAGTGACATGCCACCAACTAACCACCACATCATATGAGCTGGATGAGCAAAGGCAACGAACGCCCAGTTAATAGCACTAACCAAAATCAATGAAAATCCAAACAGATAAAGGAATCGATAGGTGATCTTGGTTGCAGCAAATCCCGCAATAATGGTTACTGGAATTGAAACAATGCTCAGTGTTTGTAAGAATCCTGAAACACTCGTCGACATCTTTAATACATAAACAATGTAATAAACAAACACGGTGGAAAAAAGAATCGTTGCAAAATATGAACTGAGGTAAACCCCCATGTGCAGCCGGAAAGTTCTGATTTTGAAGGTTGAGAAGTAATTCTTTAACTCTGATTTTAAAGTCGACTTTTTACCGTGATTCTCAGCCAAAGCTTCCGAATCTAACTTCTTCGCTTCTGCCTTAGTAACGAAATGCTCCCAAGTTGACCGATATGATACCAAAACCAGGAAGAATGTTACGACCGAGAAAATGACCTGCATCAGAATATAAGGTTCCGGTGATGATTTTGGAAAGTACTTAAATAATTGGGCTGGCACAAATTGGGTCAGCATATTACCAATACCAGCAATCACCATTCGACTTGTAGACATTAACGTCCGTTCATTGAAGTTCTTAGTCATTTCATTAGGTAACGTTTCCCATGGAATTTGTAAGGTTGACATCAACACAGTAACAATCAAGTAAGTAATCAGGTAGTACCAGAAATTCATTCCGGCAACCCACATTGTGATTGCAATCAAAACCGATGGTGCAGCAATTAAAACAAAAATGTGACGGCGTCCAAACTTACGGCCGAGTTTATACTTATAAATATTATCAGAAATGTTTCCCATAACTAACGAAGCAACCGCATCGGCCACCCGCCCAATCAGGAAAATGGTGGCGCCTTGACCGGCTGTTAATCCACAAAAAGTCGTGTAGAAAAACATTAACCAAGCACCTACTAGTCCCTGCATAGCCGTTCCAAAGAAGGAGAAGGAACCAAAGCCAATGGAGCGAAGTACCCCAATTTTGCCTTTATCTTGATAAATTTGTTTGTTGGCATATTCATCCCAACCGTCATGAACAACTTGTTTTTGATGATCCATCATGTATCCTCCCATAATTGTATTCGCTTACATAAAGACCCTAAAAAAGAAACCAACCATCAATCATTGCAAAAAGCGGTTAAGCAAACGGTCATGGCTTCGGAACTCCTTTCGTTATCACAAAAAATTGAATTAAATAATTTCTAAATACCCGATTGATTTACTTAACACCAATTGCCTTGTACAATAGAAATTGTAAACGCTTAAAAATGCAATTTCTTTGCATTTCTGGATTTAATTATTGCAAAAAAGGATCTGATTAAATGATTATCGATCTCCCAGCTGATGGCACGCTCCCAACAGATATTGTCTGTGCCCATAACCGTAATCGATTCCACGACACCCCTTTTCATCAGCATAGTCATCATATCGAGTTGATTGTCTTCATTTCTGGTAACGCTGTTTTTTATACCAAGAATCAGGCGTTCCCGATTAAACCCGGTTACCTAATCGCAATTCCCAATGGCGTTTGGCATCGGGTAGTCTCAAATGATTTTAGTCCCTATGAACGGATTTTTTTGAACGTTGACTTAAATTTAATTAAACGATTGTCCACTAGTCAAACCGATTTATTTAATTGCTTCAAAACATCGGGACGAAAAGAAGTAAATATTTTGGGCCTTAATCAAAACGACCTTAGTCAGTACATTTCATTATGCGACCAGCTCATTCCTACTTTGGACCAAGACGCCTTTGGGGATGATGTCAATCAAAAAATACTCCTCTCACAAATCCTTTTGATGGCAAACAAGGCACACAAGGTCCAGATACAGCCTAAAAATATCATTCCAAAGTTTTTAGAAGAAATGACTCACTATATTGACGAAAATTTAGATCAAGATTTGAGTTTGACCGCCTTTAGTAAAAACTTTTACTTGAGTTCTAATTATTTAAACAAACATTTCAAGAAATATCTGGGAATTTCAATTCATCAGTACGTAACCGAAAAACGGATTGAACAAGCCAAACAATTATTGAGGGCTAATCTCAGTGTTACTGAAGTTTGCGAAAAGTGTGGTTTTGGCAATTACAGCAATTTCATTAGATCATTTAGTAATCATGTGGGAATGGCTCCCGGAAAGTATAAGCGAAAATACAATGAGACTGGGAGATAGGCGTTTAGATCCCAGAATTTAACGAAAAAAATGCGATCATTCCCGGTTTTGGAATGATCGCATTTTTTCGTTAAATTCTGGGATCTGCCGTTTGTCGCAGCTTTCTACAATATAAAAGTGGTGATCAAAGTTGTCATTACAAACTGAAAATGACTAATGTCCCACCCTCGTTTATTTAAACAATTCCCTATTAACGACTCGATAGCGTGCCGTCACCGAATTATGGTTAAAGAACCGGTCGACAATTCGCACGTCCTCCGGTTCGCCCACCCAACAATAGTGGCAGAGATGATCAATTTGAATTTGTTTCGCCAACATTTTGAAGCCAGGAACTTCAAACGTCTTAACCATCTCATTCATTTTTTCCGGATATGTTAGTGTGTAGCCGGCATGGGTGACAATACAGGTTAAATCCCATTCGGGCTTTGAGTAAATGGTCGCGCCACCCAGCTCTTTAAAGACATGAAATCCTAACCGTTTCAAAACTGGGACGACGTCGATTGCCAACCGATTGCCGTCAGCTGGTGCAACTGCGGCTTCCTTGATGAGCGGAATGACATCATTTTCTGTTCTACCTTGAAATAAGTTGATTAACTTTTGTTCTGATGCGTGAGCCATTATGAATTCCTTCCATTTCTACATAATTGATTTGATTTTTCGGATTAGTTACCGCTTTCATTATATAACGGATTAGGCTGGTTTTCGAATTAGATTAAGAGCCTCGTTTCAAGTATTGGCTGAATTATACGTTCTACAAACTAGCAGAAAGAGTTTTTGAAATTAATAACTAGCAAAACGGCGTTACAACATCGATCACTCATGACAGATGTTGTAACGCCTATTTATACCGTTCAGCCAAAATGATTGCCCTGATTTTTTTGCACAGAAAGAAGCTGGTGAAGGCTCGCCAACGTTTCCTGCCGTCAATGAGTTTTCTGAATTTGATGTGAATAAATATAATGACTGGCTAGCAACGCTCGATTAAATGATTTTCAAATTGTTTCCTTTAAAGGAACTACCATCAACTATCGGCTAGATTCCCTCTTAGACCAATCGACGATGGCAGCCCATCACTGACAAATTGCTGATTAAGATCAAAGGGAACCGGCTGATTTAACGTTAATTCACCTGGTTGGACATTGCAGTCATAGGCCACCACGTGAACGCCCTTTTTCTGAGCCCGACCAATTTCCAATGCTAGTGGTTCAAAAATAGCCCGCTCAATCGTGACAACTTTGATCTTTTCCATTTGGATGACAAACAATAAATAGGCCAGATAACCATCGTTAATTGCCCGCTCCAAAGTTTGCACGTGCTTCAACCCCCGAGTGGTTGGGGCATCTGGGAAGGCGGCAATCCCTTGATTGGCTAAGGTAACGCCTTTAACTTCAAGAAAGAACGGACAATTGCCAGCCGCCATCCCAGAAAAATCCAATCGTGAATCCAAATAAGTGACTTCTGGCGTAACGCTGGTGATTCGCTTAATATCAGGCAATTGAATATCATTGCTTTCAAGGCCTATTTTAACCAACTTATTGGGTGCTTGAGAATCAATATTAATCCATTCCAGGTCATATTTCTTGGCGGCCACCAAATCATACTGAGTTTTTCGAGCAGGGTTATGATTCTCAACTAACGCAACTGTCACTCCTGGCTGCAGAATGGTTGTCCGGCCAGTATTTTTAACATGGGCGACCACAACTTCACCGGTGGTTGCCAAACGACAATGGGAAATAAATCGATTTGGCCGATCGATGAAGCGAGCTAGGTGTGTATTCGGATATTTCATTATCTACTACTCCTCGTAGTTCATTTTTTTCAATGCGATTAATAAGGTATGGGCAACCTCTTTGGGGGAATCTGGATTCTCTTCAATTAACCACATATTCAAGATGTTCCAGAACCCACCAAATGAAAAGCTCATGACGTAGGAAATTTCCCGTTTAGTTCCTTCAATATGCCAGGGAGCTTGAAAAACGTCGTAAAGTTTCGTTGCTTGCGGACTTAATTTGGCCAGCAGAACCATAAATAAGTTCTGCTTAATTAACAGTCGAATTTCATTTCGCTGTTCATACCAAAACGAAAAGAAAGTTGTTAATACCTGCTCAAAATCCATATTAGCCCTTGATAAATTGGTTAACCTTGCCAAGTAGGCGTGAATCATTCGATTGCCATAATCGTCCAGTAGGTCCTCTTTGTCCTTAAACGAACGATAAAAAGTTCGCCGGGATAATTGGGCCTGCTCTGAGATATCTTTAACGGTAATTTCCCCATATGGTTGCCTTTTCAATAATTCAAAAAAAGCAGTTGTGAGCCATTCTTTTGATTGTTTCGCAATTCTTTGCTTACCGTTCATTCGTCTTCTCCTGTCACAGATTTTGAGTTTTGTAGCACTTTGTCAAATACCTAGTGTTTTCGTATCAATGCCAGTATACTAAAAACCAGGTTGAATGTCACACGTGTGAACATAAGCTACTTGTGTGACAAATTATATTTGCGCAAATATAATTGCCTATTCAATTCAGGAGGCAATTATAACAATGAATAAAATTAAATATGTATTACCAGTATTATTAATCGGTAACCTCTTGTGTATGATGGATGTTTCCATTATGACAATCGTGCTGCCCGAAATTCAAACCGCTTTTAATGAAAGTCTGACAAATTTATCTTGGACGTTAAACGTTTATACAATCGTTTTTGCTTCATTTATCATCCCATTTGGTCGACTTGCGGAAAAGTTTGGTCGCAATAAGTTTGTCTTTACCGGCTTGATTATCTTCGCTGGCGGCTCCTTATTGTCTGGTATTTCCACCAATCTTTCTTTCATGTTAGTTGCCCGAGGAATCCAAAGTATCGGTGCCGCCATGATCATCCCGACCAGTATGGTCATCGGCCTCGAACTCAGTAACCAACAAAATCGCAATAAGATTGTGGCGGCTTTGGCGGGTGTTCAAGGACTGGCGGTCGCCTTAGGACCAAGTATCGGCGGCTTTGTAGCTCAATATTGGGGCTGGCGTTGGGTTTTCTTCATCAATGTGCCATTGATCGTCATCGATTTGATTGTTTTTCCAATGGTCCTATCACTGCGCCACGAGCAAACCCAATCAGCACCAATTGATTGGACTGGTGCCTTGTTAAGTGTTGTCATGTTATTTTCGCTTTCACTTGGTTTGATCAAAGGAAACACATGGGGCTGGGACTCGCCAATCATTTTAGGCTTATTTGCAACTGCATTTGTCTCACTTCCACTCTTTATCTTATTGGAACGCAAACTAAAGCTGCCAATGATTAACATGAATTTATTTCACAGCCGAAATTTCAATGGTGCCAGCATCTCACTAGTACTCTGTAATTTCTTCTTAGGCGGTATGGCAGTCCTCATCCCAACTTTTCTAACCAGGGTACATGGGCAAAGTGAACTCGGGGCTGCATTACTCATTACCCCTTATTCAGTGGCCGTGATGTTCTCGGTTATCATCACGTCATTATTAGTCAAGAAAATCAATAATAAATTGCTGATTGGCTTAGGGTTTACACTAATTGGGATTAGTTATTATTTACTCGCCAATATGGATTTAAGTCAAAATTACAATCAGCTGATCATCGCCGCAATTTTGCTCGGGGTTGGTTATGGCCTAGTTGCTGCCACTGCCAACATTCTCGCAGTCGCCGACTTCCATGGCTCAATTTTAACGGCCTCGCAAAGTGTCGCTAACGTCTTACGTCAAGTGGGAATGGTCCTGGCGATTGCAGTCTTTATGACTGTCTTATCAACTAACATTGATACAGCTAAGCAACGAACGCTAAACTATGGTGAGTCACAAATTAGCATGCTCAATTCTACAGCAGCCCTGAAATCAAAATTGCAACGTAAAATTCATTCAAAGCTCAATCCCAACAGTACTAACGTCACAAAAGTAAAGGGGAGCTTGAAATTCAAAGGTGCCAAAATATCACAGGCTAAGCGGTCGGCCCTTATTAGTCAAAGTAACGGTCATGAATTAGCGCTAATCGCTACAAAGGAAAAGTTACCGGTAAAAGCAATTCCGGCCAAACTGAAATCACAAGTTTTAAAGAATGTCTCGGCCACAGTTAACCAAACGATTACTAGAAAAGAAAATGACTTGGATCACCAGTTAAAAACGCTCATTGCTCGGATTAAACAGCAATTGAAGGCTCATTTAAACCACGCTTTCCTAAGTGTTTATGCCAACTTAATTTGGTTACCATTTCTGTCCCTGCTTGTGATTCCAATATTCGATTTTAAGACCCACCAAAAAATCTGATAACCTGTTACTAATTACTGTTGTTTTGATCACATTTCTCGTATCATGAAGACAGTAATAAGTTGGGGGAGATCGTATGTACTCATTTATCAATCAAATTAGAAATTATGTTTGGCTCAAAAGTTTGGCTTATATCATTTTTGGCCTACTGTTCCTGTTTGAACCACATGAAACTTTGAACATTTTTATTATCATATTAGCAGTCTTTTTCGCGGTGTTTGGCATTATCAACTTGATCTCTGGCTGGTGGCAGCGATCCCACGATGATATCACCAGCTACAGCCTGACAGTGGGCGTCTCGCAACTAATTATCGCCTTGATCATTTGGATATTTGCGAAACCATTGCTTGCCTTTTTGCCATTAATTGTTGGCCTGACGCTGGTTATCATGGGCATCTCCAAAACAGTTGACGGCATTCAACAGCATCGTGAATACGTGAATGTTTCGCCTTTTCCGAATAGCCTGTATGGGATTTTGTTGGTCTTAGTGGGCATCATGCTGATGTTTAACCCATTCGGCACTGTGTTGGTGGTTCTCCAATTCTTCGGGGCAACCTTAGTGGTCATGTCGATCCTGGATATCGTGATGGCTTGGCGTTGGAGCCGGTAATGAATCACATTTACCTAATAAATAAAGCAAACGTCACTTCTGTTATAAATAGATAACGGAGGTGACGTTTCTTTATGCATTTCCAACTATTTTGTTTTGCTCTTAACGTAGTAGGTGAGAATCCAACTTTAAGACTTGGAATCCTATAGAATAATCCGGCCACAATTAATCTGATGTTTGAATACTCTCAAGTTATGCCAAAAATGGACATTGTTTACTATTTCACAATAGTTTATAATGAGAGGGTGGAGATTTAGGTATCCAGCTAATCGCACTTTGAATCTTGCTGTACTGCATACACTTATCATATTCAGCTTTAAAGCGGGGGTCCTATAGTCTCAAAGTTCTGAGGGAACTTGTTCGAATCAACTATCCGCGCTGATGGTTAGCAATATTTAACGCGGGAGTTCAATTAAATCAATCATCGTACATTGAGTTGAAATAATCGACTTTCACTCAAACGGCGGCCTGATCGGGATCTCCAACCACCGAAATACCACTTAGCTGGTCGATTACGACCAGATTAATTGCAGGTCTGACCCACGATCTGACATGATTTGATTGAAACTATTGATAATCATTTTCAATGCGGTAGATAGTTGAACATATTAGCGTGATTAGCACAACTGTCCACACAAAAAGGCGGCCTTTTATCAGGAGGCCGTCTTTTTATTGTCAGATTTTTACTTTTGTACGATGGTTTAGTTTTATTGTTGTTTCACGTGTAACATCCATTCAATTAGTGAACGATTGACTACTTCGCCAACGTCTTCTTAATCAACCTTGCAATATTTTCCGTCACCTGAGCAACATCGTGGGTTGCAGTATCCAAGGCATCCTGCAAGGTTTTAACCCCCGCCACGCTGGTAAAAATTGCGTCGATTGATTTATCAGCATACAGTTCATTGATGCCATCCCCGACACTGCCGGCAATCACTACAACGGGTGCTTGAGGCGCCACCTGTTTAGTTGCTAAGGCGACGCCATATGGGGTTTTACCGAATTTGGTTTGGAAATCAATCCCGCCTTCACCGGTGAAGACAAAATCCGCCCCTTGAGCTTTTTCTTTAAGGCCACTATATTCAACCACAATGTCCACGCCTTTTTCCATCGTGGAATTCGTAAATGCCAACAGACCTGCCCCTAAACCACCAGCAGCACCAGCACCAGGATAATTGGCCAAATCCTTATCAAGGTCTCGCTGAATAATAGCTGCATAATGTCGCAGATTGTGATCAAGTATTTTCACCATCTCTGGGGTGGCACCCTTTTGCGGTCCAAACACGGCAGAAGCCCCATTATCACCAACTAATGGGTTGGTCACATCAGAAGCAATCAAAATTTCTAAATTTTTAATCCGTGGGTCAACTTTTGTCGTGTCAATTCTTGCCAGCTGATCAAGGCTGCCACCGCCGACTTCAATCTCATTATCTTGTTGATCAAGCAGACGAACCCCAATCGCTTGGGCCATGCCAGCGCCGCCATCATTGGTTGCACTGCCGCCAATCCCTAAAATCAACTTAGTGATTCCATGGTCGAGCGCCTTTAAAATTAATTCTCCAGTTCCAAAAGTCGTTGCAATTAACGGATTGTGAGTCTTCTCATCAACAAATTGAATCCCACTGGCTTGGGACATTTCGATGACCCCGGTCTTGCCGTCACCAAGAATGCCAAATTTGGCATCAACTTGATTTTTCAATGGCCCAGTCACTTTTTCCGTAAACAGCTTGCCGTGAGTAGCATCAACTAAGGATTGAACGGTTCCCTCACCACCATCAGCCATTGGCACCAGCGTGTAATCTGCATTGGGATACACGCGGGCAAGGCCGGTTTTCATTGCTTCAGCAGCTTGTTTAGCAGTTAAGCCGCCCTTAAATGAATCAGGTGCGATCACAAATTTCATACTTTTCCTCCTGCAAGTTCTTAAACTCATTCATCTAAAGCTGGTTCTTCCTGAATCAGAATGACCTCGTCAAAACTGCTTGTATGTCAGCAGTTTTAGAAGAAGCCATACATCACCGTTGCGACAATCGTCATTGAAAGTCCAACCATTGATTCGTATACGATCGAACGAGAACGTTCTTTGATTTCCATGTGCATCGCGTTAGCCGTAACGTGGAAATAATTTCCATGTGGTAAATGATCAATCACCGTCGCTCCGGTGTGAACCATTGCTGCGGCGGCCAGTGGACTCACTCCGAAGCCGAGAATTGCTTTACTAAATGAGCCAGTTGCCAGGATAACCCCAGTTGAAGTCGAGGCGGCTGCTGCGGCCATTAGGATTCCTGAAATTGGGGCAAGAAAGACACCCGAAACGTGACTCACCTTAATCAGGCTGATAATCTCGGTTGGTAAACTAGATGACGTAATCAAGGCACCAATCATTCCGGCACCCAACAGAATCATTACCACGTCAGTCATTCGAGTAATTCCTGATTGGGCGTATGACTTGAGATGCGTCCCCTTTTTCATTGCCAAGGCGCCGATAATTGCGGCGATCGGTAGGACGTACATCGCATCCAAGTTTAATTTTGTTAAAAAGCCAACGTGAAAAATGGAGCCAATTGGATTGAGCAAAAGTAAAATAATTGCCAGAACTGGTGTAACCAACGAAGATCCCAAGGATGGCAGATCTTTGACATTGGTCTCTTGAGTCAGATTTGCCAAATCGGTGTCCAAGACTTTAGATCCCTTGTTTCGTAATAGTGAGGCAACCAAGACCGCCACAATCAAACCAACGACTGCTGGAATAAAGTCGGCAATCATCACTTGGCTTAATTCCAAGCCAAAGCCCTTTGCCGCAGCAATCGTATTGGGATTAGGTGAAATCACATTTCCAGCCTTTCCACCACCAGATAGAGCGACTAACAAGGCCAGCTTTGAAATGTGCATCCGTTCACCAACTTCAAGCGCAATTGGGGCAACGATTAAAACTGCAACTGGGATGAAGACACCCACCCCAGTAATCACCATTGTCGCAAAGGCAAGACTGAATAGTGCCAGTCGATCGCCAAGCTTATTAACGATCGCCCGAGCAATCGTATCCGCGGCACCGGATTCCATCATGACGCCAGCCAGCATCCCTGCAGCAATAACTCGCAGGATCGTCCCAATGACACTTTGAGAGCCTTGAATGAGGACATTAATTGTCTGAACAAGATTATCGCCACCAATCAGACAGCCGATAATGGCCCCTAACATCAATGAATAAACCGGATTGAGCTTCCATAAAATCAAAATAATTGCAAGGGCTAAGCCTAGTAAAGCTGCCCACCAAGGTAAAATTAACGTTCCCACTATTTATGCCTCCTAAGAAATAAAGATTATATACCAATGAACCGCTTTTTTGGAAGTCACCCCCTTAATTGGTATATTAATAGTATCCACAGGAAAATGCAGAAACTATACCGATAGTATACACGATTATGTAAGCGAATTCACGTGACTTTTTAAGAATCTTTCTAACGCCCTCACCACTGAATGAAAGCATTATGTCTCTTGACGTTTGCTCACAATTTATCATTCTAGCACATTATGATCAATTAGTGAGTTATCTTGAAAATATTTTTCAAGATAACAAATGACATCTCCCCATCATAATCCAAATACTAAAACAAGCTAAGATCACTTCCAGTTAGAGGTTGATGCACAACCAACTCAAACTAGACGTCATCTTAGCTTATTTATTGAATCATAAAAGTTTCCCCAGAGCCTCACCTTTGACGCTATGAACATTATCCACTACTACGAAAGCTTCAGGATCCACGCTTGACACCAATGGCACAATTTGAGCCACTTGTTTATCCGTGCAAATCACGTAAATCATCGGTCGCTTTTCTTGATGGTAATACCCTTTGGCCTTAATCAACGTCATTCCCTGGTGAAGAACGGCTGACAACTCTGCGGTCACTTCATCAGTCTGGGCCGAAATAATTGTCACCGCCTTACGGGCACCAAATCTCGCCAGGAGCTTGTTCAGCACAATGGCTGAAACGGACAACTCAATAATGGTCAAAAGCATATTTTGAAAACCGATAATTAATCCGGAAGGAATCGCGACCAACAAATCAAACATCAGCATCGCCGAGCCGTTTTGCATGCCAAAGTAGCGATTAACAATTTTGGCGAGAATGGTACTGCCGGCAATGGTTCCTTCACCGCGAAAAATGATCCCCATCGCGATTCCCATCAAGACACCGCCAGCAATCGCCGGGATCAGGGTTTGATTTGTATGATAGTTCAACAACGGTGGTAATTTTAAGAAAATCGAAATCCATAGCACTGCCCAAAGTGAATACCACACCGTGTGTTTTTCCAGATACCGAAACCCGACCAGCATCAAAATACCGTTCAAAACAAAGTTTGTATAAGCTGGGGAAATATGTAATGCGTAATATCCAATTGTTGTCAAACCGGTCACGCCACCCTCACCAATTTGATGAGGAATTAAAAAATCGTTGATAGCAATCGCATAAATCAATGCGCCAATCATGATCTGGAGACCATTTTTCACCATCTGCCTTGTCCTTAACTTAATCGAACCCACCTGCTACTGAAAATATACCTGAATGTATATCCAGATTTTTCTTGCTTCATCCTATCCCACCTCGACACAAGCTCTCTACTATGGTTGATATGATAGTCCACAAGCGTAAATTCCCGGCTAGCCACCGGTACATTCTTCGTCGCCTGGTTAGTAGGCTAAAACAAAGTTGTCAGTATCTCTAATATTCAACGCAGCATTAATATCGCGATCGGTCACGTTGCCACAATTAGGGCATCTATAAATGCGTTCACTCAATGATAAATTAACTTTTTTGTATCCACATTGGTGACATATCTTTGATGTGGGCTCAAAGCGATTCACGAGATGGACCGCGATTCCCAATTGTTGGCACTTGTTAATCAGCTTAGTTCTGAAATTATAGAACCCTTGTTGGTTAACTGCTTTGGCTAAATGGCGATTTTTGATCATGCCTTTAACATTCAAATCCTCAATTGACACCCAATTCGGTTTGGTTCTCACCAAGTTAGCGACAATTTGATTTTGATAATCGGCTTGAATGTTGTGTAGTCGTTGATACAGACGTTGCACTTTCCGCTCTGTTTTGGCTAGGTTAAGATCAGTAGCAGATCTTCCTTCTTTCATTTTGCGAGCTTTATATGCAATATACTGACGGGATAATTTTCGTTGTGTGCGTCTTAATCGTTTTCGAATTCGTTTAACTTGACGATCCTTGTTCCGGTTGCGATAAATAGTGCCATCATCGATAACGGCAAATTCTTTAACCCAGAGATCAATCCCAATTGGATCACCTAACAAGAGTTCATGGAGTTGTTCTGGTTGTTCAACCAAACACGTTAGATAATAACGCCCAGATTGTTCTTTAATCCGGCCAGATTTAATCACGTAATGCTCAAAGTCCGTTGGTAAATAACCATCTTCTTTGAACCGCACCCAACCGAGTTTTGGGAGTTTAATGCGGTGACGTTCACAAGCAATAACTTGTTTGGCACCGTTTTTTACGAAATAATAGGACCCTTGATGTCGTTTATATGATCGCCACTTAGGATACTCACTTTGGTGTTTAAAGAAACGTTTCATCGCTGTATCGGCATCAATAAACGCTTGTTTAGTTGATTTTGCATAGTAATCTTTGATCCATAAATCATCTGGGTTAATGGGTAAATACTCATTGTTGAACCACTTGGAGAATTCATATGCTCCCATATACCAATAGCCATCTTGGTAGCGTTGTTGCTTCATTTCTAAGAAAAAATTGTAGGCCCAGCGACTGACGCCAATGTGACGATCAATTAGATAGGTTTGTTCCTTGGTCGGTTTAATTTCAATTTTGTAAGTGATTAACGTCATCATCGTCACTCACTTTCTTTTGGTATTTTCGCAGTCCGTAAACACGGCTGGAAAATACATGAATAATTGAAATTAAATCCTGAACAACTTCGGCTTCGGGGGATAGTTGCTCATTATTGACCACCACAATTTCGGTGCCAAATTTTGCACAAAACTGTTGGAACCAATCAAAGCCAAACCGGGTAAAGCGATCTGGATAGGCAATATAGATTTGGTTGACTTTGGATTGCATCACTTCATCAAGCAATTGGTTCCACTTTTTGCGCTTATAATTTAGGCCACTCCCGACGTCAGTGATTACTTGATCAACGATGATCCCTTTTGCATTTACATATTGTCTAAGAAACTTAACCTGATCGCGTAAATCATCCTGCTGCGCTGCGGTTGATACCCGAGCATAAATAACATTTTGGCGGTTGGCTGTAGGTTTTCCAATTGCTTTTAAATAATCGGCCTCAGTATAATAACGACGGTTCGTGACGGTGCGTTTAGCGGGGAGTTTTCCTTGACGATCCCATTTTTGCAAGGTCTTAACCGATACCCCTATACGTTCAGCCAATTCTTTTGGTTTCATGTATACTCACCTCGTATACATTATATCATATAAAAACATATTAGAGTATATTGTTAATAATAGTTTTCACGCTCCCTAACAATTTCATTATATCTCACTTACCGAATGAGCATTCCTAACCACAATCCGAAAACTATCACATTTCACAGGCATTATGACCTCCTCCTCGATGAAAACTTATTTCATCAGTATAACGGAATTGGCAAAAGCTTTCAGCCAACTTTATTTCAGAAGTAGTTGTCTTTCATTTCAAAAACAGGCTATAGTTACTGTATAGAAATAAGGCAGGAGGAACTAGAATGGCATACATTGACGTCAAACACGTTTCAAAAATTTACGGCAGTGGTGAGCAAGAAGTGCGGGCAAACGATGATATTAACTTCAAAATTGCTAAGGGTGAGTTGACGATTATCGTTGGGGCATCAGGGGCCGGCAAATCCACCTTACTCAATATCTTAGGTGGCATGGACACGCCAACTAAAGGCCAGATCATTGTCAATGGCAAAGATATTTCAACGGATACCAGTAAGCAATTAACAACCTATCGCCGCCACTCAATTGGCTTTGTCTTTCAATTCTATAACCTGATCCCGAATTTAACGGCGCTGGAAAATGTTGAACTGGCCTCACAGATTTCTCCAGACGCATTAGATGTTGCCGAAGTGATGCAGGAAGTTGGCCTCGGCAAACGAATGAATAATTTTCCAGCTCAACTCTCCGGCGGTGAACAACAACGGGTTGCCATTGCCCGGGCTATCGCCAAGAACCCCGAATTATTACTGTGTGATGAACCCACTGGCGCCCTTGATTACAAAACCGGCAAAAGTATTTTGAAATTGTTACAGGATTTTAGCCATCAAACTGACAAAAACGTCATCATTGTGACCCATAATGGCATGATTAAGCCAATGGCCGACCATATCATTGAAATTGGTGACGGTCAGGTTAAACAAGATAAGCTAAATGATCAGCCGAAACCGGTTGAAGAAATTGAGTGGTAGTGACTACCTTTGAAAGCAGGATTAGTGTTGAGCCAGACGTGTTAACAATCTAACATTTCCCAAACCAAAAGAAACGGCTAAAACAAATCTGGATTTGCCTTAGCCGTTTCAGAGGATGAATAATTACAAATGGCGGTAACCCCCACGTGCAGCTATGGGGGTTACCAAGTTTTTGGCCTACGATCGTCCTCAAACCAATGACAGCTTGCGATGCTCAATCGTAAACCAAGGACAAAACCGATAAGCTGGTGACTTCATCTGAACATGCAAGCTGAAGTCATCGACATTGATGAACTTATATATGACTGCATTGTTCAATGCGATAATATATAAATTTATCAACCAACGAGAATCTTGTAACGTTCCGGACCGTCAATCGTGTGAACCTCGACCTCCAAGCCGTTTGGCAACTGAACACCCTCATACCAGAAACTATGATGAGCGTGAGCCGAAAATTTAAAGACATATCGATAACTATGGTTCTCTCGCTCGATATGCAGATAACCTTCGCGGCCATCCGACAGCTTGACGTCTTGATCCTTGTTAACTGGTCGGACGTAAATCTTGGTCATGAAATCACCTCCTTTCACGTCCACCTGTATAATAGTTGGAATTGCTCAAAAAAACAATCAAAATTATTGATTTACGGTTTTTAATGGGCCAACAATTATAAATTACTGAAGCAGCGACGGACCCTGGTCTATTTCAGCCCAGGTCTTATTTTTGGCTAGGGATCATGACCATTACCATTAAGGGTCAAATTCCTGTATAATTGTCAACATAAGTGTCATCCTACGCAATTAGGATGACTTTTTAAGTTAAGCCGCCTCATTGATCTGATGACACTCACACCAGGTCACTGCTTTATGACGACCTTTAAAATTCTTTGCTTAACCACTATCACTGAAATATAATAACGGAAAGGGGTGTTTGCCTTGGCTGTCGTACTAATTCCTACTCTGATCATTTTCCTGATCCTCACGGGAACGTTATGTACATATTTAATTCGTAATCGAAACACATCCATGCTGGGGTGGTTAGCCAACTTTTCACTTTTGGCTCTGCTGGTCTTACTTGTCCAGCTCATCTCAGTCTTTAATAACCAAGCCTTGGGAATCATTTTTGGCTTATTGGTTGCTTTGATTGGGGCCATTGTTTTTGTGGGGTTAGTTCTGAGCTTTATTTTTTTATTTTGGAATGCCATTATCGTTTGGAAACGTGAGGGTCACAGCCTCAGCAGCTCATTGACCTTAATTGTGGGTATCGGGGTTGTCTTAGCCGATATTTTACTCTTCTTCAACCCAATTCACGCTCCTGAACCAATTCAATTAGGTGTGATGTCGTTTTTAACCTATGTCATCTTTTATGTGTTGCTCACCGTCTGGAATACTATCACCTCAATGTTGCTGTATCATTGGTATTTTCCCAAAAAAGATAAGGACTACATTATTGTTCTAGGAAGTGGTCTAATTGATGGCTACAAAGTTGGTCGCCTACTGGGCAATCGCATCAACACAGCAATTGACTTCTATCACACTCAACTCCAGACAACTCATAAACGCGCCAAGCTGATCTTTTCCGGAGGCCAAGGGGCTGATGAAAAGCTCCCTGAAGGAAAAGCCATGCAGCAATATGCCATCGATCATGGTATCCCTGAAGCTGACACCCTCGTTGAGGATCGATCGGTCAACACCAAACAGAATATGCAATTTTCTGAACAAGTCATTAGAAATGATGGCGGCTCTGACGCCAGTAAGAAAGTTTTTGTCACCAACAACTACCACACTCTACGGGCGGGCATTCTCGCTCACCAATTAAAAATTGCGGCTTACGGGTTGGGTGCTCCAACACCACTTTATTTCCTGCCCAACGCTGTCATTCGTGAGTACCTTGCGCTGTTTGTGATGCACAAGAAATTCCACATAACCGTATTGGTTCTAATACTCGCCTTGTCAATCACGTTGGCCATCGGCGCATTGGTCGTTCCAAACCATTAATCATTCAACATCAACTGAGGAGAACTTCATGTCACAATATATCAACGTTATTTACACCGCTGCCATTTTTTCCCAATCATCGCCTTGATGATTACCTTGCCAATTCTACTGTTTAACTATCATCGTTACGGGGCATTACCAAAATGGAATATTTTTATTCTTTACACATTTGTATTCTATATGCTTTGTGCTTATTTTTTGACGATTCTACCCTTGCCATCAAAAAGTTTTGTGGCTCATTTGACCACCCCGACTCACAATTTTATTCCTTTTACATTTGTGACTTACTTTTTGAAATATAATCCCTTTTCTTTGACCCATCCAAGCACTTGGATTGCTGCTCTGAAGGCGCCAACGGTGATCCAACCGGCCTTCAACCTGCTGTTAACCCTGCCGTTTGGCTTTTATCTCCGGTATTACTTTAATCGTAATTGGAAGCAAATCGTCCTGTTAAGCTTTTGTCTATCACTATTTTATGAATTAACCCAATTTTCCGGCTTATACGGAATTTACCCACGGCCCTATCGACTATTCGATGTCGATGATTTAATGTTGAATACCCTCGGTGGCTTTCTGGGTGGTAGTCTGGCCATCTGGTTAGGGCGCTTCCTACCGAATAAACAGAAGGTGGAAAAATCAGCCGTTGCTAGAAGTCAAAATATTTCGGTCATTCGCCGGGGAACCGCGTTGACAGTAGATTGGATCATTATTTACATCCTGAGTGACATTTTAACCATCTTTCTCAAGCCCCACTGGCTAATCACCTTCATCGTGGGCGCAATTTATATCTTTGGATCTGAAGTTACCCATCAAAAAACGCTTGGCATGCGGATCGTTGGCATGCGACTCACCAATCGATTTGGCCAAGATGCCACCTGGCTACAAATTATCTTGCGAAATATTATCGCCTATGGGATTATCGGTGGCACCTTTGGCATCCAAGGACGCCTGCTGGATATGACAGCATATGCGCCAGTTTCACAATTAGTCACCATTCAAAGAGCTGTCTTGGCCCTCTCATTTATCCTCCTTTTAATTTTGGTTGACTTATTAATTGATACATTTTCACAAAAGCACCGGCTCTTCTTTGAGCGCTTGAGTGGTACAGATACAAAGATTGGTCGCTAAAATATTGCTATCCAAATTAAGTGTCTGGAAGATTAGGCTGCAGATTGTGTATAAATGTAACTTGGTTTTCTCACCTATATTGATAAAACTTGCGACAAACGTAAGCACTAAATAACTGGACGTCTACTTCGTAGACGTCTTTTTGAGTACCATAGAATTATTAATTAAGTATGAGGT
>NZ_JAUCAP010000033.1:0-30737 GCF_030361045.1 Lentilactobacillus sp. TOM.63 | reverse complement strand
TGGCTCTGCGCGCCTATTCTTTGAGAAGCACCCGGAAGTAAAAGCCCAAAAGTTTTGGGGTGGCCATTTATGGTCACACAGCTACTACATGAGCACGCTTGGCAACATGAGCAGGGAAGTTGTTGAACGCTATATCGATAATCAACGCTGATAACACCTTTCGGTATTAGTTTGTGCATTCATCTACCTGGTTAAAACCAGGAGATTTCTGCGAATCCTTTCATTAAATCCGGCAGCCCGATATATTTTGAGGGCCCCCTGCATTTCCTTCAAAGTATCTAATCGAATTGACCGATAGCCCAGTTCTTTGGCACTCACCAAAATTCTAGCGACCAGCTCTCGCCCAATTCCTAATTGGCGGAAACCACTCCTAACGTACAATCGCTTCATTTCCGCAATTCCAGGTTCAAATTCGTGCACGGCAACGGCACCGGCAAGCTCGCCATCCACATACGCCATAATCAAGTCACCCTTGGGTTGATTATAGTGGGTTGCCAGTTCAGCTAGCTCAGTAGCAAAGTCCTGAAACTTCAGGTCAAACCCAAGTAATTTCGCATACTCAATCAAGAGTTGCTTTGCTGCCTCAAAATCCGCTTTAGTAGTCGCGGGCTTATACGCAATTTGTGGTTGGTGACTGGGTTCTAGCATTGTATCCCCCAAGCCCAACATAAATGTTTCAACTGCATCGTTTGGAACTTTTTCAGCTTCTAACCAAGTCGGTTTATTGTTTCATTCGTTTCTGGTGCAATAGTCGCTGCTTTTCTTCAGCCTTTTGGGCGGCTAAGTGTTGTTCGTGTTCCCGTTCGCTAGCAGCCTTTTGCGGCAATATCAGATTTAGGACAATTCCGATAATCGTGGCAAATGCCAGCCCGGTAAATTGAAAACTCTTGATTTGCAGATAAGCATTTCCAACCCCAATTACCATTACGGTTGAAGCAATCATCAAGTTCCGTTTCAAATTCATATCCACTTTATTTTCAACCATTACTTGGATTCCGGCCGTGGCAATTGTTCCAAACAACAGGAAACTAATTCCACCAATAACTGGCATCGGCATCTGCATGATTAAGACGTTCAGTTTATTCACAAATGCGAACAGGATTGCAAACATGGCGGCCCCCATCAGCACATAAACACTGTGGATTTTAGTGATAGCCATCACGCCAATGTTCTCCCCATAACTGGTCATAGCCGGTGCCCCAACCAATCCGGCAAATAGTGACGCAGCACCATCTCCAGCAAGGGTTCGGTTTAATCCAGGATCTTTAAAAAAGTCTCGACCGGTCAATTCATCGAGCACCATGATATGCCCCATGTGCTCAGTCATCGTTACAAACGCAATTGGGGTGATGGCTAAAATGGCCGCCCAATCAATCTTAAATTTGTAATCAATCCCTGGAATATCGAATGCAGGGATTTTGAACCACGGCGCACTGGCAATCGTATGCAGGTCGACAATGCCACAGAACACGGAAATCACGTACCCACAAACAATTGCAAGTAGAACCGGAATCAGGCCGATGAACCCTTTAAACAGCATATTAAAAATAATGGCTAAAAATAACGTTGCTAAGGCAATACCAAAGTACAATAAACTGTATTTGCCATTTTTCATCATCGCATCCTGAGCGGCACTCCCTGCAAGGGACAAGCCAATGACCATGACAATGGGACCAACCACAATTGGCGGCAAAATTTTATCCACCCAGTCTGACCCGACTCCCCAAATAATTGCGGCAACGATCATATACACGATCCCGACGCCGATCACGCCTTGGGCAATGCCCGGATAACCCGTCGTCTTCATCAACGCCAGCATCGGTGTAATAAAGGCAAAACTTGAGCCCATGTAAGCAGGAATCTTTCGCTGGGTAATCATAATATGAAGCAACGTGCCGACCCCTGAGGCAAATAGGGCAATGCTTGGGCTCAACCCAACCAACAACGGTACAATCACCGTTGATCCAAACATCGAAAACATGTGCTGCAATGATAAGCCGACCCACGGGAAGAATTTCGGCATATCATGAATGTCTAGTATCGCCCGATCGTCGTGAAACTCGTTCTTGTCTGCCATTTTTCCGCTCCTTTGTAGTTGCGTAAATCTGGTGGAGATAGCTGAATGATGTGCTACCAAACAATAACCCGCACATAAGCACCCTGATACATTGCAGAATGGTGTTCCGCAAAGCAGCAATCTACGTGTAAGCACCTTTGGAAAAATTCCAAACTCGGGAATTCCTCCAAAGGAGACTTACACTCCGATTGCTAACCGCTTTGCTCCACACACTTCAACAAAAAATAGCCGCACCCAGCAAGGGCCGACTATTTGTGTTTGAATGCCGTCATCTTGCCAGCCTCTCGGACCAGATTTAAAGATTCATTTAGTTGTCATTAAGTATAATATACTGCAGAAACATGTCAATCTAATTTTTTAAAGCCAACTCCATATCGATATGGGGAATATTATCCTCTAGGTAAACGTCGCTGACATCCCTGAACCCAAATGAATGGTAGAAATACTTCAGATACTCTTGTCCGGCCAGCACAATTTTGGCTGCTTCTGGGAATAGTTCCTTCGACTTATCCAAGGTGGCTTGCACTAACTCTCTTCCTAAGCCACCGCCCCGGTACTTTGGGTTCACGACAACCCTGCCAATTCGGGTAACTGACTGGTTTTCTTCAGGAATAATTCTGGCATAAGCCATCAAGTCCCCCTCGGCGTTTTTGAACATCACATGATAGGAAATCAAGTCGTCATCATCGACTTCTTGGTAGTAACATTTTTGTTCAACAACAAAAACGGCGACTCGTAATTTATAAATTTCAAATAGTTCTTTGGTGCTTAATGCTGCAAACTGCTTTACTTCAATTTGTGTCATAACTGCCATCCTTTTTTCGTGAAAAATACAACCCCTTTGCTTTCTGTTATAATATATTCAATCGGGTTGAGATGCAATAATCGAATCTAAATGAGGTATTAATGTGAATAGGCATGACAATGAACCAAGATACAAAAAATATGATTTTAATTCAGAACAGGATCGCCGCCGTCAACGTCGAAAACAATACAGCGGCTGGTGGTTTGCCCTGCTCATTTTAATCATTGCGATTGGACTGGCATTTTCCATTAACTGGCTGATGACTCGCCACAGCCATCAATCGAATTCATCCTCCACGGCTGCGATCAGTAAAACCATCGATAAATCCAAAAATGCCATTGAGGGTCGCAACTCCAAGGGCAGCCTAACCAAAAAAGTGGAAGACAATCGAGTTTCCGCCTTTTCCAGCAAAATAGACGATGCCAAAGCTGGTGGGTTAACCCCTGCTGAACGGGGTCAACTTCAAAAGTCGATCAATAATGAACAGAACAAAACCGTTAAAAACCGTGAGCAGCAATTACTCAATAAAGCGAACAAACAGGCACCTGCCAAACCAAAAATCCCAGATCCTTTCGCTACGACTCACACATTTTCATCGGTGAACGATGCCAAGAATTGGGCAAACGCGACGAAGCAACAATGGCTCAAAGACGGCTACGTCAACTATACGATCTCGTCCAATGGCCAGGGTTATTATGTGCTGAAATTCATCAAATAATGTAATCTTTGGGGAACTGGCTGAATCTATTTAACTTAAAATTTGAGAAGTCAGTTGAGATGACATATTATTGGGTTGAGGACTGCTGTGTAAAGCAGAAACTTCCTTCTAAGCACCTTCGGCAAAAATCCCAAAATCAGGGATTTCTGCCAAAGGAGACTTAGACTCCAGTTTCTAACCGCTTTACTCCGCTCACTTAGTAGGACTGCTCCTCCAGGCAGAGATCTGCATGTAAGCACCTCGAACAAAAATTTCCAAACCCGGAATTTCTGTTCGAGGAGACTTACACTCCGATCTCTAACCGCCTGGATCCGCTCACTTTTTTAGGACAGCTGCGTAAAGCAGAAGCCTGCACGTAAGCACCTCGGAGAAAAATTCCAAGAACGGGAATTTCTCTCCGAGGAGACTTACGCTCCGACTTCTAAGCGCTTTACTCCGCTCACTTTTCATAGGAGATGAGAACATGAAGGTTCAAGTACCATTAACAAAGGGGCTTTTAGCCGATAAGTACAGTAAGTATGCATCACCTGTAGATATTTTGGGTGATCAGCCAATCGTTTCATTTCCAATTAAAATTACCGATGCCCCCAAGGATGCCAAGTCCCTTGCTTTAACATTGGTTGATTGGGACGCCATTCCCGTCAGTGGTTTCATGTGGATTCACTGGATCGCTGCTAATATTTCACCGGATGTCACGGAAATTCCTGAGAATAATAGTCAAAAGCCGAAGGTGCCGATGGTCCAAGGACGTAACAGCACTGCTGGTGGTTTGATCGGTAATAACGATCCCGTAACCGCTTGGCATTACAATGGGCCAACCCCTCCAGATAAACCCCACAATTATCATTTATCAGTTTACGCTTTGGACACAGAATTACCCCTAAGGGATGGTTTCTGGCTCAATGAGCTTCAAGACGCAATGCGGGGGCATATTTTGGAAACAGCAGAATTTGTTATTCCAGCTCGTGCATAGGATAAATAATTCCTTGGGCAAGCCGTTTGGATTTTTAATTAGTGATATAATTAACACATA
Organism: Lentilactobacillus sp. TOM.63; assembly: GCF_030361045.1. Lineage (NCBI taxonomy): Bacteria > Bacillati > Bacillota > Bacilli > Lactobacillales > Lactobacillaceae > Lentilactobacillus > Lentilactobacillus sp. TOM.63. The sequence continues at coordinate 26,104 of NZ_JAUCAP010000033.1, read as the reverse complement.
AATGACCACAAGGGAGGCAGCTTCATGGAATCCAACTACAACAACATCTTGGTCCCAGTCGACGGATCAGCCCAATCAAAGGACGCACTTGCAAAGGGAGCTCTTATTGCCCACAATAATGGTGCTCATCTCGACGTGCTTCATGTATTAAGCACCCAGCAATATGGCTACAATTATGGTGGCATGGTAGATGGTGATGTTATCAACAACCTCGTTGAAGACACCACTGATTATCTCAATAAGTCAGTGGACAGGATTAAAAAGGAAGCGGATTTGGATGACATTCAAATCCATATTCGTTTCGGTAATCCAAAGACAGTTATTGCCTTTGAATTTCCAAAGGACCACAAGTCAGACCTGATCGTGATGGGCGCAACGGGAATGAGTCGCCTACAACTAGTATTGGAAGGTTCGGTATCATCATTCGTTAACCGTAGCGCCAAATGTGACGTCATGGTAGTAAGAACAAACAAGGAAAATAAACCGTATAAACCGGTGGAAAATAATTAGAGTGCCAAAAACGAAAGTGCCGAAAAAGGCGCTTTGACGCGGTTATATAAGGAAGCCCTCACTAAAATCCTGGTTGGATTTTAGTGAGGGCTTCCTTATATATTAAGCGTCAGCCTTTTGAGGCACGTTTTAACACGAAAATGGCGAACATCCTGGTCTTGGATTTTTCGTGGAGGGATCTCCTTATATATTAAGCGTCAGCCTTTTGAGGCACGTTCCAACACAAGAACGTCCAACATCCTGGCCTTAGATTTTAATGGGAACTCCTTATATAGTAGTCCCAGTCTCCTGAGACCCATTCCAACTACATAAAATCACTAATTCAACCCCAAGCCCCCTTCTCAACATCCCCCAAGTTTCGCCCCCCACTAATTCCGCCTAATTATTTCGCCAAACCAATTGACCTACTCCCCAGATATTGTATGATGAACGTAACGAGAAGATGAAAGCGCTATGATCAGAGGAGGAACAGCCATGAAAGTGTTAGTTATTGGGGGAATTGCTGGCGGGCCGTCGTTTGCGACGCGACTTCGGCGAATCAATGAAGATGACGAAATCATTATCTTCGAGCGGGGAGCAGCGATTTCGGTTGCCAGTTGTGCGATGCCTTACTATTTGGGCGGGGTTGTTTCAGATCGCTCTAAATTAATTGAGCGAACCCCGGAAATTCTCAAACAGCGAAATAACATCGATGTGCGCTTATTTAATGAAGTGACTTCAATCACCCCAGCTAATAAAAGCGTCACAGTAAAAAATTTGAAAACTGGCGACGTCTATCAGGAAAGTTATGATCAATTGGTCATCGCAACCGGAGCGAGTCCGGTTGTGCCACCGATCAAAGGAATCGAAAACGCCGGTAATGCCTTTGTCCTGAGAGCCATTACCGATGCGGACAAGCTGATGACGTATTTAGCAGCCAAGCGGCCCAAGACCGTGACAATTTTAGGGGCTGGCGCCATTGGGATTGAGGTTGCCGAAGCTTTTGTCAGACGCCAAATGGATGTGACCATCGTCGATCAAGCTGACCAAGTTGCTTCTCCCTACGATCCAGAAATTGCCTCAATCGTCAAAGATGAGCTAATCAAACAAGGCGTCCACGTCATTTTAAACAACGGGATCAAAGAAATCCGCAATAATGGCCACACCTTGGTCTTTGAAGACGGCAGCCTTCACCAGACTGCAATGCTCTTCTTGGGAACTGGGGTTAGGCCAAATAGTCAGCTGGCAGAAGCTGCCGGAATCAGATTGTCGCCTGACCATCACGTGATCGTTGATGATCACTTGCAAACCAACCTGCCAGATATTTATGCCATCGGTGACGTCATTGAAACGACCAGTCTGATTAACGGCCTACCGATTCCAAGTGTCCTATCCAGTCCCGCCAATCGTCAAGGCCACTTGCTGGCAGATATCATGACAGATGCTCCTGTCACCTATAAGGGCTTCGTTGGTGCTGGCGTTGCGAAATTCTTTGACCTGACTGCCAGCTATGTTGGCTACACTGAAAGTGCCTTAAAACAACTTGGAATCACCAATTATAAAACGGTCTTTATCACCCCGTATGACCGGGCTTATTTCTTCCCAAATGCTGACCGGGTGAATTTCAAGTTAATCTATGAAGAAAAAACTGGTAAGCTCCTTGGCGGCCAGGCAGTTGGAAAGCATGGTATCGACAAACGAATCGCCGAACTATCTGTTGCAATTACCGGCAACTTAACGGCCTTTGATCTGCCAGCTCTGGAAATCCCATATTCACCACCGTATTCTTCAACCCGGGATGTCTTAAATATCGCTGGCTACGTGGCGATTCGAGAATTAACAAATAGATCCAAGACAGTCAAAGTTTCAGCCATTTCAGCTGAAGACCGGCAAAACGCCTTTTTCCTGGATATCCGTGAACCCGGAACCGAATCGGCTGGATCAATTAACCCAACGGCCAATATCCCGTTATCACAACTTCGGGATCGGATTGAGGAGATTCCAAAAGATAAAAAAATCTACATCACTTTTAGAAAGGGAATTGGTCCCTACAATGCCTCGCGAATTCTCGACGGCAAGGGATACGATGTCACAACGATCGATGAATCTTAATAACTTCGTGAAGTCCGGCCAGCTGCTGGGCTTTTTTAGTTTCAAATCCGTACCACCTTTACCTCAAGCATACTTGAGGTGCTATATTTAAGGTAATTAATCTTTTATTTAGATAAGGAGATCTAAAATGTATTCAGCTTCTCAGCAACGATATAACAAAATGATTTACAACCGGGTTGGCCGAAGCGGCTTAAAGCTGTCAGCGATTGGTCTGGGCCTTTGGCATAACTTTGGCAGCGTCGATTCTTTTGAAAATCAAAAGGCAATCATCCACCAAGCATTTGACCTGGGAATCACCTACTTTGACTTAGCCAATAATTATGGCCCAATTCCCGGCAGTGCCGAGGAAAACTTCGGTCAAATCATGGCTGGCGATATGAAACCCTATCGTGATGAAATGATCATCGCTAGTAAGGCTGGCTACACCATGTGGCCGGGCCCATATGGAGATTGGGGATCCCGAAAATACATCATGGCCAGCGCCAATCAAAGCTTGAAGCGGACGGGATTAGATTATTTTGATATTTTCTATTCCCACCGACCGGATCCAAACACCCCAGTCGAAGAAACGGCCATGGCACTTGATGAATTAGTCCACCAAGGAAAAGCGTTATACATTGGTATTTCCAACTATGATGGCGTCCAGACCAAGGCGATTACCAAAGTTTTCAATGAGTTAAAAACACCGTTTGTCATCCATCAACCCAGATACAATATGTTTGACCGGTCAGTTGAAACTGACCTCTTCCCCGTTCTGAAAGCTGAACATAAAGCCGCGGTCAGCTTTAGCTCACTTGCCCAAGGCCTATTAAGCGATCGGTATTTAAACGGCATCCCAGCAGACTCACGCGCTCATAAGACGACCAGTCCCTTCCTCCATGAAGATCAGGTGGAAAAGACATTGGCAACCGTTAAACAATTGAACCAAGTTGCTAAAGACCGTGGTCAATCCTTAGCCGAAATGGCATTGGCATGGAACCTACGGGAACCAGAGATTGCCTCGGTATTAGTCGGCGCCAGTCGACCATCTCAATTGGTTGATAATGTGAAAGCGCTGGACCATTTGGCCTTTACACCAGCGGAATTAACTAAAATCGATCACATTTTGAAATAACAATTAATTGCCACATTGGCGACTTAATTACAGAAAATAAGCCACTCATCTAAACGCTCTAACTTGAACGTCTGGATGAGTGGCTTTTGTTTAATCAGCACCAAATCATTTAGCCGGCTTCAAACCATGCATTACAAATTCAACTGTTTCCTTACTGGCTTGATCAATGTCCAATTCACCACCAGCCAACACTTTCGGTAACAGATAAGTCAGCACCGTGCCAAAAATATACTGAATAATTCGTTGAAGCGGCCAACGGACCAATTGCCCATCTTCTTGATACTTTCGAATCACATTACCTAACGGACTATTAATAATGTTGGCAGCCTCTTTGCCAATCAGTGAGACCAGGTTGGCATTCCGCGTAATTTCCTGTAACAGGATTCGCAGCTGTTGGCGGTTGTCCAATGCAAACTTCATTCGGTTTTTGACCGCCTTTTCTAAAAATTCATCAATTGTCGGAGTTGCATTTTGCGCCATATCGACCATAAATTCTGTGACCGCTTTGGGTAAGACTTGGTGAATGAACGGTTCCAGGATTGCTTTTAGGATGCCATCTTTCGTCTTGAATTGTTTATACACCGTTCCTTCAGACACCGCTGCCCGATCGGCAATATCTCTTGTACTGGTGCGATCAAATCCCTTTTGCGAGAAAAGTTCCAAGCTTGCCCGCAGAACGGCTTGTTGTTTAGCCGATAAATCTGACTGGTCCAAACTTTCTGAAAACAGCGTTGTAAAGTTTTTATTTGCCATTGAATCAACCCTCCTAGACCTGTCGATAGTGTCGCATGGATAACATATTGAGCACAAGGAACACGACCACAAATATTAACAAGATTCCCAAACTCGGGGCAATGTCACCAATTGTTGCCCCTTTTTGAATCACGTCACTCATCGACTGGGCACCATAGTATAACGGCATAATTTTGGCCACTGGCTGCAGCCAATCGGCCATTTGATTAACCGGAATAATGCCCGAGAAGAAAATTTGGGGAATCACGACAATTGGGATGAACTGAACCATCTGGAACTCCGACGAGGCAAACGTCGAAATTAATAGTCCCAGCGTTAAGGCGACGACCGCCAAGAGGATGTTAATCAAAAAGATGTTCCAAATGTTCCCCAGAATCTGAATGTTAAAGACATAGATTGTAAAGAGGACGACCAACAGGGTTTGAATCAGGGCAAAGATCCCATAGCCTGATAGGTAGCCCATAATTACCTCTCCACGCTTGATTGGGGTCGCCAGCAGCCGGTTCAATGTTCCAGTTGTCCGTTCCCGCAGCAACGCAATTCCAGAAATCAGGAAAACAAAGAAGAAGACCACAAACCCAATTAAGATTGGCAGGAGCGTATTAAAGTACGTCGAATTCGAACTCCCATACAAGTAATGGGTCGTCACCGTGTAACTTGGGGCGGCTTTCAGTTGCTTTCCCGCCGCCGGTTGTGCGACTTGCTTGCCGTTTCCCGCTCGACCCATTTGGCGGGTCACAGCAGCTAAAGCGGCCTGCATCTTTTTCAAAGCCTTCGCCTGCGTCTTGATGGCGGTCCGGGCTGCCTTAGATTTCAATTCAATTTGACCTTTTTGTAGGCTTTGCTTTAGAATCGCGGTTTTGCTTTGATCGCTATTTTGCAAGGTCAGTGTCAGATGATCACCATTTTGACTCAACACTCCAGCATAATCGTGATCCCGGATGATTGTTTCGGCGCTCTTATCTGAACTAATTTGGTGAATCTTAACATGATTATTATTGACCGCCTTCACAAGAGTTGTGTCCACATTGCGAACGCCCAACGCCGCCGTTTGGTCCGTATTAGACTGAAACAAAAAATATAATAGCGATAAAATGAACAGCGGCGCGATGAACATTAACGCCAAAGTTCGTTTGTCTCGTAACATTTCTGTCAGAATTCGCTTAATCATTGTTAGTATGCGCATCTTGCTGCCTCCCTGCCGCTAAAAATACTGTTTCGATCGACTTAACGCCATATTCCGTAATCAACTGCTTTGGAGTCCCCTGGGCAATTGCGGCGCCATTTCTGATCATCATGACGTCATCAGCTTCTTCAGCATCCTCCATAACGTGAGTCGTTAAGAGGATGGTCCGGCCGGCATTGGCTAATTTATGGAGTTCATTCCAAATTTGCTGGCGAAGTTCTGGATCAATCCCAACGGTCGGCTCGTCCAAAATCAAGATTTCAGGGTCAGAAACCAGGGCAATGGCAAGCGACAACCGCCGCTTCATGCCACCAGAATAATCTTTCACGTACTTCTTTAGATCTGGAACCAAATTCACAATGTTGGCCGCATAGGGAATCTTTTCTTTCAAGGCTTTGCGGGAAATTCCCTGCATTGACCCAAAAAACATGAGATTTTCGTTGGCGGTTAACGATTCATATAGCGCATCTGTTTGCGCCATAAAACCGATCTTGGCTAATAATTGCCGATTAGGCATCGGTGTGTCTAACACCGTCACCTGACCTTTCATCGGCTTAAGCATCCCCATAATCGTACTGACCAGAGTCGTTTTGCCAGCGCCACTCGGGCCAATCAAGGCTAAAATTTCGCCGCTGTTCACCGTCAAATTGATGTCTTTTAAAACGACTGTCTTGCCATAACCTTGTTCAAGGTCTGAAACCTGAATCACTTCCGTCATATCCATCACCCTTTTTTATTTAATAAGTGACCACTCACTCATTATTATAAACGGGTTCCGTTTTTTTGCAAGCGTTACCGGCAAATTGAGTCAATTTGCCGGTAGATGCCATCATATCAACGATTGTCAGTAACATCATGTTCCATTTTCATTTGCATTACTTTTTATCTTTGTTAAACTAGTTGTCAACGCTAAACAGGAGGTACTCATGGATTCAGAAAACACGACAAAGATTGGACTTTTTCAACTGATAATGCTGACACTCGGATCACTAATTGGTTCAGGATGGTTATTCGGTTCTTGGGAGGCAACCAAAATCGCCGGCCCAGCCGCAATCATCTCTTGGGTCATTGGTGGTATCGTCATTGCCGCTATCGCATATGATTATGTCGAAATTGGGGCAATGTTCCCAGAAGCAGGTGGCATGAGCCGGTACGCTCAATATTCTCACGGACCACTTTTGGGGTTCATCGCTTCTTGGGCGAACTGGATTTCCCTGATTACGTTGATCCCGATTGAAGCAGTCGCGGCCGTTCAGTATATGAGTTCATGGCCTTGGTCATGGGCAAACTGGACCCACGTTTTCTTGAAAAATGGCACCATTACTACTGCTGGGCTAATGGTGGTATTCATCTTCATCATTTTATTTACCTTGTTAAATTTCTGGTCAGTTAAATTATTGACCAGCTTCACCAGTTTAATTTCGATTCTTAAAATCGGGGTTCCAGCCCTAACAATTATCATGCTGACGGTATCGGGATTCTTCCCCCAAAACTACGGGCATTCCTTGCATGAATTTATGCCTTATGGGACCGCACCAATCTTCGCAGCAACATCCGCTGCCGGAATCATCTTTTCATTTAACGCCTTTCAAACCGTTATCAACATGGGCAGTGAAATTAAAAATTCCCGTCGTAACATCGGTCGCGGTATTTTTATTTCATTGTTGATTAGTGGAATTATTTACATCTTAATTCAAAGCACCTACATCACTGCTTTGGAACCATCGATGCTTGCCAAACACGGTTGGAGTGGCATTGACTTCAATTCGCCCTTTGCCGACCTGGCGATTATGCTCGGAATTCGGTGGTTGTCCGTTCTGTTGTATATGGATGCCTTCGTTTCTCCGGTTGGAACCGGGGTCTCATTCGCTGCATCAACCGGGAGAGCACTATACGCAATGGAAAGTAACCAACACATCCCAAGCTTCATCGGTAAAATCAATAAAAAATATGGGATTCCGCGGGTTGCCATGATTGTCAATTTAGTTTTGAGTATGCTGATGGTTTCAGTATTTAGGTCATGGTCAACACTTGCCACTGTCATTTCCACCTCTACGCTGATTGCCTACTTAACTGGTCCCGTTACCGCTGTCGCTTTTCGCAAGATGGCACCTAATTTCAAACGACCCGTTCGCCTGAAAAATTTAAACTGGATGGCACCACTGTCATTTGTGCTTGCCTCACTTGCTGTCTATTGGGCAATGTGGCCCACAACCGTCGAAGTTATCCTAGTCATTTTGCTAGGACTGCCCTTTTACTTCTATTATGAATATCGGGCAGGTTTTGTTGATACCCGGAAGGCTTTTTACTCCAGTATGTGGATGATCGTTTATTTGATTTTTATTTCGGTTATGTCTTACATCGGTAGTAAGCAGTTCAAAGGTATCGACTGGATTCATTATCCGTATGACTTCGTCGTTATTATTGCCTTTTCGTTAGGTTTTTATTACTGGGGCATCCACACTGCCCGAATTTTCCCTGACTTTTATCAAGCCAAGGCCTTAAATGACACCGTACAGGTTGAAGATTAACTCATAACTGATCATTATCATTGAAAGAGCGCAATTCATTCTATTTCGGAATGCTTGCGCTCTTTGTTTAATTTCTGGGATTAACTTGCTTTCGCAAACGGTTAGTGTTTTTCTCAAGTTATAGTATGATAATGATGTAAGAACTCAAGTAAAGGATGGCAAGATAGATGAAATTTATTTCATGGAACGTCAACGGATTACGAGCGGTTGTCAAAAAAGATTTCGATAAAACATTTAACGACTTAGACGCCGACTTTTTCTGCATTCAAGAAACCAAAATGCAGGCAGGTCAACTCAAGTTAGAACTGCCTGGTTACCACCAATACTTTGATTATGCCGAGCGAAAGGGCTATTCTGGAACGGCCATTTTCACCAAGCATGAGCCTCTGAACGTCTCCTATGGGATTCAAGCTGACGAATTTGATCACGAAGGCCGGGCAATCACCTTGGAGTATCCGGATTTTTACCTTGTAAACAGTTATGTCCCAAACTCCGGGGCCGGCCTCAAACGATTAGACTTCCGCATGGGCTGGGACACCGCCTTTCAAAATTATCTGGCTAACTTGAATCAAGACAAACCGGTCATTCTTTGTGGCGATCTAAACGTTGCCCACAAGGAAATTGACTTGAAAAATCCGCAATCCAACCACCATAATGCCGGCTTCACCGACGAGGAACGCCAGTCATTCGGCCATTTCTTAGACCAAGGCTTCATGGATACCTTTCGCCATTTTTACCCAGACATGACCGATATTTATTCTTGGTGGAGCTACCGGTTCCACGCCCGTGATCGCAATGCCGGTTGGCGGATCGATTACTTTATTGCGAGCGAGCGGTTTGCCGATCAAATTAAGGACTCAAAAATCTTAACGGATGTGTTTGGATCCGATCATTGTCCGGTTGAGCTAGTCACCAAAGCTGATTAACCTTTGGCTGTTAGTGATAACCACAGTTTTATTTTTGTTCAATCCCACTAATGAATTCTTGAAGATTCAAACCTAGACTTAAACTAGGTCACTTTTTAGTTGTGATGGGTTCCAATCGCTCATTCAGTGAATGGCTGATAAGCCCTTTCAATCCATTGTTTAGAATCTAAACCACAAGGAGAATTCACTATGGCAGACTTACAAATTAACCGCCGCTTGATCATGACCCCCGGTCCCACGCTCGTTGATCCCCGGGTTTCTCAAGCAATGAGCAACCAGATCTTGGGCCAATTTGACCCGGATTTTACCGATATCATGGATCACACGATGGCACTGATTCGAAAGAGCTTCTCAACCAATAACCAGTTTTCATTTCCAATCGATGGTTCAAGTCGGGCTGGCTTGGAAGCCGTCATTGGCAGTATTGTTGAACCTGGGGACGATGTCCTCGTGCCCATCATCGGCCGATTTGGCGATCTAGCCGTTGAATTAGCTCAAAGGGCTGGTGGCAATGTTCACACCATTGAAACTGACTGGGGCCAAGTTCTCGATCAGGATCAGATTATTGCAGAAATTAAGCGCTTGAAGCCCAAAGTCGTTGCAATGGTTCACGGTGAAACATCGACTGGCCGGCTTCAACCACTCGATCGAATTGGCAAAGCCGTCCGCCAAGTTGGTGGCTTCCTCGTTATCGATTGTGTCGCTTCCTACATGGGAACTCCTGTGTTAGTTGATGATTGGCAAATTGATGCAGCAGTCGGCGGTGCCCAGAAATGCCTCTCAGTGCCTGCTGGGATTACGCCCATCACGTTTAACGATCGTTTCGCTGAAGCAATTAATCAGCGCAAGCGGATTGAACGGGGCGTCCGTAGTGCAGAAGATGCTGACCAAGCGGCATTCATCACTAGTAATTATCTAGACTTAACCCAGCTCCAAGACTACTGGTCACCCCGCCGATTGAATCATCACACAGAAGCAACCGTTTCGGTCTATGGTTTAAACGTTGGCCTACAGCTTGCCCTTGAGGAAGGCCTGGAGAATCGCTATGCCCGTCATCTTCGCATTCATCGGGCACTTAATGCCGGCCTGACTGCCCTGGGCCTTCACATTTTTAATGAAGGCGATCACGAAATGCCGATGGTCACTTGTGTTGAAATCCCCGCTAGTTTAGGCGACGGGGAGTTCTTTAAAGCCATGTTGTTGAAAGAATTTGGCGTTGAAATTTCAAGCTCGTTCGGTAGCCTTCACGGCAAGATTTGGCGCATCGGCACAATGGGTTACGTTGCCGAAAAAACCAACATGGTCAACTTTATCGCCTTGCTGGCAGCGGCGTTACTCACTGCTGGAGTCAATGTTGACACCAAGGCTGGTTTGGCCGCCTTCAATCAAGTTTATTCAGATTAATGACATCTTCTAAAAAAGGCCAATCGTATCAGTAGCCCCCTTGGGGTTGCTGGCGCGATTGGCCTTTTTGTTTCATTACCTAAAGTTCCAAGTATTTATTTGTAAAGCCGATATTGCTTGGAATCATGTTGCCCATCTTCTGTTGATTTAACCATGCATAGAATTTCTCCCAGCGATTCTGGTCAAAGGCGCCCCAGAGGCCGTCTGTTGGCCGGTAATGCTTGCTGATCTCCAGCTGGCTTTGGATTACCAACGGTTCCTGCAGCATCCGATCCGGCACGTATCGCATCAGAATCTGGGCCGCTTCTTCCGGAAATTGTTCAGCAAACGCAAACCCTTTGCGGGTGGCTCGTAAGAATTTTCTCGCAAGGTCGCCGTGTTCTCCGAGAAAATGCGTATTGGCTGCCAAGACGGGTGTGTAGTAATCAAAAGCGGGTACATAATCTTTGACATAGAAGAAATGATAGGCTTCGTTGGTCTCACTCAAATTGGCCATCAACCCTTCCCAGTGATGATAAACGAAGATGCCATCGTACTTTTGTTCGGCCAAATCTTTCACTGGATTAAAAATCATATCGTTGGGAACAATTGTGACTTGATTAAAATCGCCGCCATCGGCATTAATCGTATCTCTGATAATTGCCTGCTCAGTCGGATAACCAAAGGTCGCATAGGTGTTGCCGGTGAAATCCTTTGGTCGGGTAATCTTATGGTTCGTCAATAATCCTGACAAATTGTGATCATTCAACGCTGCAATGGCAACCAGCGGCGCATTTTCATCCTTTACAAAGACATCTGACAACGACATCTGCTCAGTAATCGCAAAATCCGCTTTTCGCTGCAAGAGCCAATCCCGGCCATCTGCATGATCATCAGGCATGAAGATTGATAAGTTCAAGCCTTCATCTTCATAATACCCATTATCAATTGCGGCATAAAAACCGGTATGGTTGGTATTTGGGATCCACTCTAGTGCTAATCGAATTGTTTCAGTTTTCATGATTTCCTCCTAATTACTAACGACATGGCTTCGCTGCAACATCTTGACGATCATCATATTGATCACCCCACTAAAAATAAATGTAGAAATAAGGCGAATGATGAACAACGTTATCAACAACCCCAGTGAATATTTTGAGTATCCGTAAAAGATCATTTCCCGGACAAATGTCACGACGGTCACAAAAATGACACTGAGACTCAAACTCAACCAATTCCAAACTTTATAGCCCGTGGCCAAGTAGCCCAGTTCAGCGCCTGCACCTTGAACCAACCCGGCAATCACGGCTGCCGCCCCAAACTGCCCGCCGATAAACATCTCGACAATCGAAGCCAGCGTTTCAACCAAAGTTGCCGATCCTGGCACTCGAAATAATAGGCCAGCCAGTGGTCCGGCCATCACCCAGACGCCTTCGAGAATATCGTTGGCGGCCGGTGCCAAGCCAAACGGGGTCAAGGCGGCGGTTAATGTCGTATAAATTGGGCCCAGAACCCAATAAATCACCCCAAAAAATAAGGCAATTAATGTCAAGGTAATGACATCTTTCAATGAAAATTTGCGCATAAAAAATGGTCCTCCATTGTTCATGGGGCACCAAGTTTGAGAGAAAAGTCGACTCAATAATTGCATAGATTGAGCTCCTATCAAAAGCAACGGATAGCAGCAAACTTTTTCCCTTCGCTGGTACTAACCAGATCAGGTTCAACGAGTATCATCTCAGCCAAAATTGGCACCCCAAGTTATTTTGTTCTTATAAAGGATATCATTCAGTTAAAAGAAAGTGAAGTATACTGATTATCTATGGATGGATACCCAAATTTATTTAACAATTACTTATATTTAAAATATAATGTTTTTATTAACATATAATTATACGAAAGGAACATAGATCTTGAAAAAATTTTGTTTAATATCATTTCTAGTTTTAGTGTTTAGTTCATTTGGTTCATCAGAGGTTTCTTTTGCGTCTTCCCACAGCACAATTCCTAAAATTTTTCGTGGAACATGGTACACATATATGGGGAAAGAAAAATGGTCAGCAACAAAATACACTGCCCACTCCATTTTAGGATTTAATGTCAATAAAGCTGGAAAAAGGATCAGCAAATATTATTGGAAGTCAACACCTCGGAGTAAAGGGTTCAACAAGCTATATGTTACACGTCAAGCAGCAAATCACTCCAACGAACCAAACACAATTGATCGCGTAAATTACTCGTTTACTAAGGGAGACGGCGGAATGCATTGGATTGGAAAAATTAAAATACACGGGAAATATTATCAAGAACTCTGCGATTTCGAAAGTGGCCCTGAATATGTCAACGTATCCTTACGATACCGATATCCCCATGATTTCACACATGTATACTAATTTAATCGTTGTTTTATAAAAAAAGCGACAACCAATAAAATGATTGCCGTCTTTTGAGCACAAATGGTTCAATGCCCCTGCCAAGGTGCTTTTATCATACAACAAATTACGATATTACCCAACCAAATCCCAAATAGTTTTAAAGAGGAAAATAATCAACACCACAATAATAATCGGTCGAGCAATCTTGCTGCCAAAGCGTTTGTAATAACTGGCGCCAAGAAAATTACCAATGATACTAAAAGCTCCTGCCGTCAGGCCCAATAACATGATGACCTTACCGCTTAATAGGAATACCACCAACGCCGTAATATTTGTTGTTAAATTGATTACCTTAGTGTTGCCAGCTGCTAGATTAATTGGTAAATGAGCAAGGCCGGTTAATGTGATCAACAAAAAGGTCCCTGTTCCCGGTCCATAGAAACCATCGTACGCACCCAGCCCCAGTGAAATTCCCAGGGTGATAAAAAATTGAGTTCCCGTTAACTGAGAATCGGCCAATTTAGAATTTAAAGCATGCCGATTTAGCAACAAGTAAAGAGCAGTTGCCGGCAGAATCACCAATAAAATAAGGCGGAAATACTGATCACTAATATGTAATGCCAATCGAGCCCCCAAGGATGAGCCGATGACAGCTGCTACGACCGAAAAGAAGGCCAGCTTCACTCGAATGTAACCACTGCGGGCAAATTCAAGCGTGGAGATAGTGGTGCCCATTGCCGACGATAATTTATTCGTCCCAACTGCGAAGTGAGCTGGAATTCCCGCCATCAAATAAGCCGGAAGTGAAATTAAGCCACCGCCGCCACCAATCGCATCCACAAACCCAGCAAGAAATACCAGCGGGCAAACAATTAAAAATTCTGTCAACACTAGAACTCATCCCTTCAATTACCTGATAGATACTTATCATCATAATCTAAGAATTTCACCTAGTCTATGCTTTCAAACGAATCAAAAGCCTCACTAACTAAATTTAGCGATAATCTGATTTAAGCCCGCCAACACAATCTCAGCATTGTCACCAAGTAAATCCTCGATGGCTTCATCTGTTTGAGCTAAGAAGGTATGAACCCTGGCAGCCCACTGGCGCGCCTTCGGAGTTAATAGAATCTTTTTATAGCGACTATCATTTTCCAAAGCAACTCGCACAATTAAATCCTTTTTTTCCATCAGTTTTAACAGTGTCGTTGCTGAAGACTTTTGAATATTGAACTCATGCTCCACATCACGCTGAAAGATATCTTGCTGCTTTTCTAACCGATAAATGTAATCAATCGTACTCATTTGAACCTGGGTCAGCCCCATCTGTCGCGCCATCCCATCGGCGTATCTTTGAAGCGCATTATTAGTTTTTTTTATCGCAATACCAATCGATTGTGTCATCGCTATTCACCTACCAATTTGTTCTAATCCTAACTATCCATATTGAATATCATATCATACTTGGTAATTATTGGGGCATATGAATAAAACGACTTGTTTGGTTGGAAATGATATGGTATTATTTTTAAATATTTCTAAATAGAACTATTTAAAAACGGAGGTATTTTATGGATCGACAAATTACTAAAAAATTATATTTAGCCATTATTGCAACTGGCCTAATGGCATTTTGTGGCGTCCTCATCGAAACTGCTATGAACATCACTTTCCCAACGTTGATGAAAGAATTTAACGTCCCAACTGCCACCATCCAGTGGCTGACAACATCTTATTTGATGATCGTATCAATTTTTGTGCCAATTTCTTCATATTTGAAGAAACGCTTTACAACTCGGCAACTCTTCTTAACTGCAAATTTACTCTTCATTATTGGCTTGTTAATCGATACCTTTTCTAGTTCGTTTGGCATTCTTGTGGTTGGCCGGCTCGTTCAGGGAAGCGGTACAGGAATTGCCCTTCCCCTCATGTACAACATTATTCTTGACCAAGCCCCACTGAATAAGATTGGCTTTTTGATGGGAATCGGCACCCTAGTAACCGCTATTGCCCCAGCACTAGGCCCAACATATGGTGGGTTATTAGTTGATTACAACTGGCATTTAATCTTTGCATTTTTGCTCATCTTTATGCTAATTTCATTAGGATGTGGCCTTTATGCCATTAATCCAGCTAAGGCCACCGGCTCTGCCAAATTAGATTGGTTGGGCTGGGGAGAAATTGCGATCGGATTTGTCAGCTTAATTATCGGCTTTAGCAGCCTCAGCAATTCATTCATGCGTTTTTGCATCTTTTTAATAATCGGGATTGCATGCGTGATTTTATTTGTCCACCACTCGAATCATGTTCCCAATCCAATCATCAACCTTAGAGTCATGGAAAATGCTTCATTTAATTTTCACTTGCTAAGTTATTTTCTGATTCAGATTTTGGTTGTTGGTATTGCGTTCGTGCTACCAAATTACATGCAAATCGTCAATCACACTTCCGCCACAATTGCTGGTCTTGCTCTCTTGCCTGGAGCCGCTATCGGTGCTTGTCTTGCACCAATTGGTGGAAAAATTTATGATCGTTTAGGACCAACTAAGCCAATTTTGACGGGTCTCACGTTTCAGTTAATTTCGGTCGTATTATTAACCGGAATCGTCAAAAATGCTACAACGCCAATCATCACAATCGCTTATACCCTCACGATGCTTGGCATTGGCTTTGCAGCCGGCAACATTATGACAAATGGTTTGAATCAAATCACCAGGGAAAACAATGCTGATGGGAATGCGCTATTTAGTACCATGCAGCAATTCGCAGGTGCAGCAGGAACTTCAATTGTCTCTGTTATCTTCGGGTTTTTCCAAGGGTCAGCTACCGGTTCATATGTCTCCAATACAATTGCTGGTGCCAGATACGCCTTTATCTATTTAATCTCCATTGTGCTGATTAATAGTCTGTCAATTATTATGGGACTTATCAAAAGCCACCGACACGCATAAGCTTCGATGCTAACCCGCTTTCCCGAAGTCCAGATAAATCAAATAGCCCTGCTCAAAAATCACATATGACGTGGTTATTTTGAGCAGGGCTTATTGATTATTGAATTCTGTCACTGACTCACACTCATCGTCTCGGCCTGTTGCATATTGGCAACGGTCCCTTTAAACTGCATGTCAAACCGCTGGGCAACGTGATCCCACACGTGTTTGATGTGATCAATTGCATCTTCAGGCGCCGTTCCGGTAATCACCAGATACATATCCTTGCCGGCAAACGGATTATCCTCTGAACGGACTTCGGTCATCCGATCAATGAAGGTCTTCATGTAGCCTGTCATATCAGACCAATAAATTGGCGTTCCAAACACCAAGGTATCAACACTGGCCATCTGATCGCAAACTTTCGCAAAGTCATCGTGATCATTTTGCTGGCCATATTGAGCAATCTTCAAGTCTGCCAAATTGATCGTTTCGTACTTCTGCCCATCAATCAACGTTTTCGCCAATGTTTCGGTATCTCCATTGGCCTCAGCACTTGCATTAATAAATAAAATCATCTAAAAAGCCCCCTTGTGAGCGGGCAGATCCAAGCAGGATAACGTCTCGCTGCACAAATCTCGTTTGATCAGATTTCTGCGACAGGTATTATGTTTCCGACTCTGCCTTGGATGAACTGTCCTTTGACATTCCAATTTTAGAATACACCAGAAGTCTGAAAGGGGGTTAGAGATTTGTTTAAAAATAAGCCTTCACGAACAAATCAATTGCCAGCCCGAATGCCAGCATACTGACAACAATCTTGAGGACTTTTTCAGGAATGACCCGAACAATTTTCGGCCCAATATAGCCACCAACAAAGAGGCCTAGTCCAAGTGGGATTACCAGCCACCAATAGATATGGGATTTGAATGCAAAGATCAGGGTGGCGACTAAGTTGGATGCGCCTAGTGAAACATTCTTCAGAGCGTTGTATGACGAATATGGCATTGAAGTCGTGGCCGACAAAATTGCCAGCATCATCACCCCACCAGCGGCGCCAAAGTAACCGCAGTAGGCACCAACAAACAAAACGGCCGCAACAACAATTATTGTAATCATGAGGCTACGATGTGAGTGGACCGAGAGTGAAGCCGCTGGGTGACCTGCCGTCGTCTTTTTGATGCTGGTGAGCATCAAGATGCCTGCCAGTAAGATGAAGAACGGGACAACTTTGGTAAAGGAAGCGGAAGGTTGTTCAAGCAGTAATACCGACCCAACCACACTGCCAAGGATTGTCAGTGGCAGCACTTTAATCAAATCCTTCTTATGATCCCCAAGTTCTTTTTGTGATGAAACTGTCGAACCAAAGCCGGTCATTACCAGTGCGGCGGTGTTGGTCACATTCGCGAATACCGGTGGAATCCCAACTGATAACAGTGCGGGATAAGAAACTAACGAAGCCATCCCCGCTGTCGTACTCACCACGCCTGCTAAAATTCCCACAGGAAAAAGAATTGCGATCATGTCGATCATGTTTGTTGTCATATGTAGAATCATCTCTCCCTCATCGATATATGGTGCTATGTAAAAAGCCATAAGATTAAAATACAATTAAATTATGAGAAAATCAACAGTTTTATGGTAAATAATTCAATAAAAACAGCCCGCTGAAATCAATCAGTGAGCCGATCATTATTGAATGAGTGATTAAACTGATCTGAGCCATTTTCTCAGAATGGTTGATCTTTTTCAGCAATATCTCGCTCCAACCCGTTTGCCTGACGATCCCGATCATCGTAGGAGTACCAAACCCCACTTAGGATCAAAACAATCACGCCTGCGATGATCAGTTCAAGTGAAAAGCTCAAAATCAAGTACGCTGTGACCATCAAGGCAATCACCGGAATGGTTAACCCCCCGGGCAGCTCGAATCCTTGAGGCAATTTACTGTGATTTCGTAATTTGATTGTCGCCACAATCGTTGGAACATATTGAACGAAAGATGTGAAAACGATGCAGGATGCTAAAAACAGATAGTTACCAGCAAATAACATCAGCGCACAAACCGCACAAGAAATCAGTAATGACGCCACTGGTACCCCGCGCTTATTTTGATGGCCAAGCATCCGCGGCAAAAGTTGATGTTCAGAAGCCAATGAGCTGGCAATCGTGGGTGTCGAAAACGAAACCGACAGCGCCACTCCCAAAATTGAAATTAGCATTCCTGCCAATGCCAGATCATAACCGATCGTTCCGGCAATTCGGAAAAACGAAGCGGCAACCGGCACGTTTTCACCAGCCAACCGCGGCCCAGAAACCCCGATTGCCGCAAATTGGACAATCAAATAAAGGGTGGCAGAAGTCAGCAACACGCTAATAAGTGCTTTGGGTAACGTTTTTTCGGGATTCTTCATTTTGGAAGCCGCAATTGGCAAAAATGAAAAACCGGTAAACATGTAAAAGACCATGCCGAAGCCTTGATTGAATCGGCCAAACAATGGTGACTCATTCGCGAGGCTCCCAGTAACGTTACTGAAGTTGGCAGGATGAATGAAAAATAATCCCATTGCGACAAACAGTACCAGCACGCCCACTTTGGCAATCGTCGAGATATTGTCGACCCAATCCATGAAATTTGTTCCAATTAAATTGAGACAGGTCAGAACCGCAAGAATTCCCAGTGCAACTAATAAGTAATTTCGATGGTCATTCAGGCTTGGGAACACGCTGCGAAGGCTGGTTACAAACGCTGAAATTTCTGTTGCCATCGTGATGATTCCAAGCAACCAAGTGTAGATACCAATTTCAAATCCGGCAAACCGGCCAAACGCTGTGTATGTATACAACCAAGCCCCGCCATCACCGGGAATCTTACTGGCCAAATTTGCGAAACATAACGCAATCATCAATACGGAAATTCCTGCCAAGGGCATCAGTACCATACTCAAATCCCCTAACTTAGCGTAGATCCGGCTGGGCATCAGAAAAATCCCGGAACCGATAATGCCATCGACACCGAGGAGAAAGACACTGAGAAAATTAAGTTGCTTGGTAGTTGTCCGGTGAGCCATGGTAAAAGACTTCCTTTGAAGTTGAATAGCGACTAAGAATAGCCTACTTTTCATTCAGACGAATCCGCTTACATAAGAATTTTAACATTTCAGCTCAGTCAAAGACACAATTCTGCCCACCGGGAAACACAAGTGTTCCTAAATTCTAATATGAAAATGGCGGGGACCAAGCAAGCTTCAGCACGTTTGGTCCCCACCATTTTCAATTCATGATTATTAATTTTATTCTAGTACCAACTGATTTCGTTACTCACCACAATATAATTAATAATCCGTGATTAAGCTCCCAAATACATATACATCATCGACATCATTCCGTACAATTTCACGGTTGCTTGCTTCTGTTCGGCTTGTTTATCCCGCTGAATTTGCTTATAAAGGATTAGATCCTCTGTTGAAGTCGGTTGCATGTCCACCACCTCCTCGAATCCATGATACACCCAATTAAAAGTTGTCTTCAAAATAAATTTAAAAAAAGAGCCCTATTCGGACCCTTTAGCAACAACTTTAGTCGAATTTTTCCGTGATCCTAAGTACCTTATCAGAACAACTACCAAAGCAATTGCCGAAATTACGGTTGCCATCCAAAAGACGTTATAAAACGCTTGGATGAATCGATCGCCCACTGCTCTGGTAATTCGGGTAACCCCTGGCAGCTGGAAGAACAGCATTGATGACGCGAAACTAATGCCGACAGTCATCCCCAGCGTCCGGGCAAATGAGTTAAGAGAACCGGCAATTCCTGACATTTTCTTGTCAACCATCCCCATGGTCAGCGCGTTGTTAGGTGACAAGAAGATGGCCATTCCGATCCCGTTCAATACGATCGGTGGAATGATCCGCCACATATCCAAATTTTGCGGGAAAAAGGCATAACCAATTTGTGAAATCATCAAGATTAATAATCCAACGACCGTCATGAGTTCCCGGTTAATTCGATCGGCCAATACCCCTGCAAATGGCGTTGTGACCAACATCGTCACAGACTGAAGCATAATGACCAAGCCACTCATAAAGGGGCTCATGCCATTATAGCTTTGTAAATAAAATGGCATCAAAATATTAGAAACTGAGTTGACCAACATGACCAACATCAGGGCAAAGATCGAGGTCATGAAGCCGCGATTATGCAACACTTCCGGGGCAATCCACGGCAAGTTGGATTTATCATCCTGAACAAATGAATAGATTGTGATTGCCCCACCAATGATGAAGAACGCCAAACCCATTAGTAGCTTTGAGCGGCCACTCTGGAAAAAGGAACCGCTTAGAAAGAAGATGATAATGCCCAATGTGAACAAGTTTTGCCCCGTCCAATTAGCCCCCTTGGTCACTTCGCGAACATGCGCCCAGGATTCACGCGGCACTGGTAATAGTTTGAATCCCAACCAAAGCACCAAGATCCCAAGCGGAATATTAATCCAGTAAATCCATCGCCAACTAGCCGCCGAAATGATGAAGCCACCAATTCCTGGACCTGAAATTGACCCAACCGAAATAAACATCGAGATCATTGCCAAAGCTTCAGCCCGTCGTTTATCCGAAAAATACTCGGTTACAATTCCCATCGAATTGGCCATAATCATCGCCGACCCGATGGCCTGAATCACTCGTCCAAACAAAATAATCACAAAATCTGGTGCAAATCCAGTGATGGCAGAACCCGCCAAGAAGGCAAGCCCCCCAGCCAGGAAAACCACGTCCTTCGACAAAATGTCACCAATATGACCAAACATCACCAATAAAATCGCCGTGGTAATTAACCCAATTTGAACAATCCAAGTGGCCATACTACTGGAAATATCCATTGAAATTGCAATTTTTGGAATCGCCAAATTTGTACTGGACCCTGATAATGCCGTTAAAAACGAAAATAATCCCAGTACGATAATGATCGATAGGCTTTTCCCTCGACTCTCAGCCATCATACCCCCTCCTTACTATTCCACACTTATTTATAACATGAATTTCCAGAGAAGTTGGCAATAATGCTTATGAATCCAGCATTGAATCAGAAGTAATATTTACATAGATAGGTATCTTGAAATAGTTTCCCCGTTTGCCTGAAACTTACATTGAAGTGAGTTGATCTGAAACCACGATCCTTATTTATCACCAATTCCCAACCGCTTCTTTTGGGGCACAATTACTCGGTTCCAGATGCTTTGCAAAACAATGTAACCGAAGACGACGCCAACCAACGCACTCAAAAAGAAGCTTGGGATGAATAAGAAAATCGCCCCGGTTGCGCCCATTAGCCACTTGGCAATTGGGTAAGCCACAATTGCGCCGATGATCCCGGTCCCGATTAATTCACCAAAGGCGGCAAAAATCAGCTTTTGCGTCTTTTGGAAGACCCAGCCAACACAAAACGCGCCAATCATACTGCCGGGAAAGGCCAAGATCGTCCCCGTGCCAAGTAAATTGCGAATCAGTGACGTGATAAATGCTTGGGTTAACGCCCACCATGGTCCAACCAGCACGCCGGAAACCAGGTTAATCAAATGTTGCATTGGGGCCACCTTTGCCACGCCAATGGTAAATTCAAACATACTGCCGCCGACAACCCCGATTGCGGATAGTACTGCCGTCAATACCAAACGATACGTTGTATTTTTTCCCATAAAAATAGAGCCTCCCGTTGTCTTGGATAACAAAAAGAGACCCACACTTAGGCTTCACTTAACATCTTTCCTACGCTGGCGTTAACCAGATCAGGTTCGAAGGGTCCAGAAATTGCTTCTGTCTCAGCCAAATGGCTCCCCTAATGTTATCTAAACATTATTTAAAATTGCAGTGACCATTATACGTGAAAATTAAGCTCCTGTCATTATTTATTCGGAAATGATCTTCCCAACCGAGGCTTAGCTGGGTGACCTCGTCGTTGCGCCAGCCTTAAATTCGCTAATTACCTGCAAGAATTCCGCACCGTATTTAGTCATTTTGCTCTCGCCAACCCCTTTGACGTCTAACATTTCAGCCTCGGTGGTTGGCATGACTGCACTCATTTCGTGTAAGGTCTTATCAGAGAAGATCACAAACGGCGGCACACTTTGCTTTTCGGCAAAAGAACGCCTGAGTTTTCGCAGTTCTTCAAATAAATCATCATTCTCAGGCAACGCTTTAGCCGCCTTAACGGACGTTTTCCGGGAAACTTTTTGTTCACCTTTCAAGACTGCCAAGCCCAACTTTGAGACTTTCAGAACTGGAAATTGGCCACCCGTCGCAACCAGGTAACCGGCTGCCGTGAGATAATCAATTAATTCAACAATCTTCTTTTGAGACTGACCTTTCATGATGCCATAAGTTGATAGCTGGTTAAAATGGAAGTTATTTACCTTTTGTGAGTTAGAGCCCGCCAATACCAACGCCACCAGGCTTTTACCAAAGTGCTCATTCATTCGGTAAACACATGACAACACTTTTTGGGTATCAACGGTAATATCCTGCGATTCACGGGTATCAAGACAATTGCTGCACCGCCCGCAGGTTGGCCCTTCTTCACCAAAATAGTTAAGAATAAATTGTTGCAGGCACTGTTCCGTATTGGCATATTCGGTCATCACCTGTAACTTTTGATACTCGCGTTGTTTGCTCTGTTCGTCACGCTCGGATTGGTCAATAAAGAAACGTTGGGTCTGAACGTCGCCAATCTTAAACAATAAAATTGCTTCACTTGGTAGACCGTCTCGGCCAGCCCGGCCAGCTTCTTGATAGTAAGCTTCTAAGCTACCGGGAACCGAATCGTGAATAACAAACCGAACGTTGCTCTTATCAATTCCCATGCCAAATGCGTTGGTTGCGACCATCACTAATGCCCGATCGTAAAGAAAATCATCTTGATTTTGCCGCCGAACTTCCTTTGAGAGACCACCATGATACATAGTGACTGAAAAATGATGCTTTTTCAGCAATTTGGTTAACCGCTCAACTTCCTTACGGGTACTGGCATAAATAATCCCAGACTCAGTCGCATTCAGCTTCAAATAGTCCAGTAAATAACGATCACTGTCTTGATCCTTTACGACTTTAAACGATAAATTGTCCCGTTCAAAGCCAGTCTTAACTTCCTCCCCAATCGCTAAGCGCTGTTTAATATCTTCAGCAACTCGTGGTGTGGCAGTGGCGGTGAGGGCCACAATCGTCGGGTTAGAGGGCAGCTGATCGAGCCGATCGGTCAATGCCAGATAGCTCGGCCGGAAGTCATGGCCCCACTGGGAAATACAATGCGCTTCATCGACGGCCACCAAATCAATTGGTAATTTTGCCAATCGGAAAAACGCCCCGGAATCCAAACGTTCCGGTGAAACGTACAGCAACTTAATTTCACCGTTGACGGCTTGAGCAAATCGTGCATCAATCTCATCATAATCCAGGCTGCTATTAATAAAGGTGGCCGGAATACCATTTTCATTCAAAGCATCAACCTGGTCCTTCATCAGCGCAATCAACGGGGAAACTACCAACGTCACGCCATCAAGCAGCATAGCCGGAATTTGGTAACAGAGTGATTTCCCGCCACCAGTGGGCATAATGGTCAACACATTCTGATGAGCCAAAATGTCATTAATCACCTTTTCCTGTCCCGGTCGAAACTGATCATAGCCAAATTTAGTTTTCAGTAATTCTTGAGGTGTCATGTAGCCAGTCCTTTTCGTTTTAGTCACTCACTATAGTATACGAAAAAAACGCACTCGTTTCATTGGAAAAGAATGAAGGTTGGTATTTTAATTGAGATGAGACTGGAATGGGCGTTTTGAGGCTGAGACATTAGTCGGCAAAGTGTTTATAAATGCAACTTGGTTTTCACTTCATATATTGATAAAACTTGCGACAAACGGCTGATCCCGGCCATTTAATCCAAGTATGAGTGGCGATCCAAGTTAATGACTACCGGATGGAATTTAACAATCACTTTATCTTCGGGCAATTAACCAACAAGCCAGTGCATAACCTAACCGTTGGGCAGTTCGCGCTGTTGGATGAATCTTATGATCCTGTAATGTTTGATCACGGTTACGCCAACTAATGACCGTCGGCGCAATTTGATTAAAGTCAACCACCACCGCGCGGTTTCGCCGGTAGGTTCCCGCTTCAGCCGCCCGCAACTGACCAAAGGTGTAACCATACATGTTCGGAATATGATCACAACTTCGCCCGAGCATATCGTAACGGGAAATTGGCAAGATTCCGTATACCGTCGCACCTGGATTAACTTTGTGAATATAGTTGATTTCTAATGCCAGATGATGAGTCACATTTTGCAAACTACCTGATCTGGATCCATTTGTATAGTCGTTAGTACCAATTTGGACAAAGATCAGATTCATCTTCTTAATTGTCTTACGTTGGTGTTTCAAAACTTCACTCAAGTCCTCTGGAACAATTCGATTATATCTACCGCCAACGTATCTAAACCGATGCCCCACAATTTGGGCACTGGGAACTGCTTCATTATGGACTTTAGGCTTCGCACCCAGATATTTTCTGGTCCAGTCCGGATAGGCATCGTTTAAGTAAAAATGATAACCGTCCCATCCAGACGGAATCGAATCCCCAAACACGCCAATCCGTTTATGAATAAATCGATTTCCTGCTTTGGGCAATTTGATGTGAAATGATTGACTGCCAATTTCCTTAACTTGAGAATGAAACACCCAGTATGTATGTTGGCCATTGGCACTCATCAATTTGAAGACGACCCTTTTTTGACCATTTACCACAACGTGGGCCACCTGTGTGCGATACCAAGCTGTCCTTAAATAACGTTTGGCAGAAACGGATCGTTTAAAACTGAGGCTGGTGTATAGATAGGCTCGTTTCCTAACTGCGTATGCGTGCGCATGAATCGACAGGACCGCATGCACGTGAACATCCTTGATTGGATCAGCTTGAACTCCTTGCTGACTAACCATTAAGCCACACGCTATTATGAAGCTAATAAGCCAAAAGAAACGCCCCTTATGTAACAAAACAAATCCTCCCCAATTAATCAACCGCCGCATTCTAATTATTAATTATACGATAAGTTCGATTACTGGATTGTTTCGTTTTGGTTACAGGCGGGGCGACGAATTCAACCGTCTTCATTTTGCTTAACACCATACATAGTTAGTTATAGCAATTAACAAGTAGAATATTAGTCGGCAAATTATTTCTGAATACAACTTAGCTCACAATTCTTACAGTGACTAGGCTTGAAACAAAGGCTGATCATAGAATACAAAAAACAATGCATCCCAAAAAACAGAATGCATTGGTTCTTTCATTGAAATTCTGGGAGTAAATCACCTTTCGTCCCAATCTTTCCGAATTTTAGGACAGCTCCTCAAAGCAATAGCCTGCACATAAGCACCACAAACAAAAATCCAGAACCGGGATTTCTACTTTCGGCAATTTATGCTCCGGTTATTAACGCTTTACTGCGCTCACTTGTTTAGGACAGCTCCGACACAACTGATGCTAACATCTAAAGGGCTTTGAACTCAAACCCAAAACCGGGGTTTAAGCCCAAAGCCCTTTAGATACCGCATCACCCGTTGCTTGTCGCTCACTTGTTTAGGACAGCTCCTCAAAGCAGAGATCTGCATGTAAGCACCTCGAACAAAAATTCCCAAAACCGGAATTTCCGTTCGAGGAGACTTACACTCCGATCTCTAACCGCTTTGTTCCGCTCACTCTCATTTTTTACTTGTAATAAATTTTGACAAACTGTTTGTTGGCCGTAACGTAGCCGCCACTTACAACCAACCGCTTCGTTCCTGATTTGGTCAATGAGGTTGCGTGGCTATACGTATACCCCTTGACAGTTAATTTGGTTCCCTGCTTGTAAGAGCCGTTACGTTTCGTGAAGTTAGCATCCCGGTAGCGATTAATTGGTTGTTTAACGGTAATCCGTTTAGGCATCTTAACTCTGCCCAACTGAACTAATTTTCGATTACTGGTAATGTAGTTGCCGTCAGCGAGTACCAGATAACGACGAGTCAAATTATGGGTAACCAAGTCCCCAACTTTAACGACTTGACCTTGCGGATAGTGTCGAACAGTGCTGGTTAAATTACGATTTCGATACTCTTTAACTCCTGTAGGACTGATAACTGTAATCACGGATTGTTTACTTTGATAATAAACGGGGCGAACGTACTTGGCGTTAGCCGTAAGAAGCTGTCTAAAATCTCTTAAGTAATAGTGCTAAAAACGCTAAAACGACCATTTGCAGACTGGTGGTTAATTG
>NZ_JAUCAP010000032.1:0-30785 GCF_030361045.1 Lentilactobacillus sp. TOM.63 | reverse complement strand
AAAATGCAAAATACCCATCAAACGCGTGAAACATGTGTTTGATGGGTATTTTGTGTATTTTTATGAATAAATCAGGTGATCAGCGTCATAGATTAAAAGCTGATCAGGTTGAATTACAGGGACATATCAATTTCTTAGATGAAAAAATTCAAACTTACCACGAAATGAATGCAAGTGTGGAAGCAAAATTAGAAAGTAAGTAATACAAGAGTTGGACTTTTTGTTCAACTCTTGTATTTTTTTCTTGACATGGAGTTAACTCCACCAATTAAGCTTGCTATATTCAAATTGAAAGAAGGAATATATATGACAACAAGAATCGAAGAAGGAAAAAATATGTTAGCTAAGGTAGACGGTAATGCAGCGGGAAATGTCATGGATTCATTAAAGGATATTGCTCCGGATGTAGGGAAATATATCTTAGAGTTTGCATTTAACGATATTTATAGTCGTGCAGGGCTTGATCTGAAGCAACGTGAAATGATCACCATTACAACATTATTAACTCAGGGAGATACTGCTTCCCAACTTAAAGTACACATTAATGGGGCCTTACATGTCGGACTTTCCAAGCAAGAAATTGTTGAAACGTTTATTCACTGTATCCCATACGTTGGATTTCCAAAAGTTTTAAATGCAGTCTCTATTGCAAGAGAGGTATTTAGTGAACATGATGGACAAGAAAAAGATGAATGATCAGGTTATGGATGTTGCCGCAAAGCTTATTAGTAGATCGACTAACATAGTCGCCTTTACTGGGGCCGGAATTTCAACTGAATCCGGAATTCCAGACCTCTCACAAATTTCTGAAATATTAAGTGCGGATAGGGGGTTCAATGGCGGAGTGTTTGGGTTGCTGGATAGCAGATTTGCAAAAACTGATCCGGTAGAATTTTATCGGCTTTATCGAAAGACATTTTTTCAACCAAGTGCTAAGCCTAATTTTGCTCATAAGTTTTTAGCATATCTAGAAGCTCAAAATAAGCTGATTGGTATTGCAACAATGAATATTGATTATTTACATCAACAAGCTGACAGTAAAACTGTTTATGAGTATTGGGGTGATATGAGAAAAAATCACTGTAGTTATTGTCATCGTTCTTATGATTGGGACGTTGTTAAAGAACAACAGATCCCACGGTGCCCAGTATGTCAACACGTGATTGTCCCTGATTTTGTCCTACGGAACCTAGCGACTTATCAAAGCGAAATTAGTGAGGGACAAAAGCTATTGGCACAGGCAGATTTATTGCTAATTGTTGGCACCCGCCGAAGCCCAAATAGCTTTTCTTCGAAGATTCCTAAGATTGTTATCAACGATGAAATCGACAACAAGCTTAGAGATCAAACAATTTATATTAATGGGAAGGCTGCCACTGTTTTTCAGGAGTTAAATTATCGGATCGCAAAAAATACATTTCATAAAAATGCAGTTTAACTTAAGGCGTACTTCCTAAAAAACTAAGCAACGTAAGTAATAGTTACTTCGATATCTTCGAATCAAGATCTAAAAAACTGCAAATGCAAAGTCAGTACAGTATCATTAATGCTGATTTGGAAAGGAATACTCATGAAACAATACCATGACCAATATTTTGAAGGTGAACGCCCGCTATTTGCTGAAACTAATGCAACAATCGAGGAAACCACCTTTGGCAAGGGAGAGTCACCGCTCAAAGAAAGTCAGAATATTAAGTTAAGAGATTCGATTTTTGCTTGGAAATATCCGCTTTGGTATAGTCGCAATATTCAAGTTGATCATTCAATTCTAAAAACAATGGCTCGATCAGGTATTTGGTACACGCATGGTATTACCATCCAAAATAGTTCAATTCAAGCCCCCAAAAGTTTTCGTCGAAGCTCTGGTATTGAATTAACAGATGATCACTTTTCAAATGCACAAGAAACCTTGTGGCGTTGTGACGATATCAAGCTAACCAACATCCAAGCCAACGGTGACTACTTTGGCATGAACAGCAGTAATATCTATGTTAGCCATCTTAATCTCATTGGCAATTATGTCTTTGACGGTGGTAAAAACATTGAGATCCATCATTCCACGTTTGTTTCCAAAGATGCTTTTTGGAACTGTGAAAATGTCACAATTTATGACTCAACGATTAGTGGTGAATATTTGGCGTGGAACACCAAAAACCTTACTATGATTAACTGCACAATTGAAAGCAATCAAGGGCTTTGCTATATTGACCATCTTAAAATGCGTAATTGTCACTTGCTGCACACAAATTTAGCATTCGAATACTGCTCAAATGTTGATGCTGAAATAAGTTCCAGCATTATGAGCATAAAAAATCCGCTAAATGGTAAAATTCACGCTCGCTCAGTCGGCAAAATCATACTGGATCCGACCAAAATAAATCCTGGTAAGACTACAATCATAACTGATGATGAGACACGCGGAGAGGTTCCAGCTTAACTATCAGTTAATGCGAACCTGCACAAAGCCCGCTTACCTGTTTATCGTAATCAGAATATGGTAACAAAAGGTAAGTGGCTTTTGAAGATTAACATTGACTGTCCAAAGACAATGCTTGAAGGCAACTAACAACAACTAAAAACAAGAATTGAGTTGTATTCGGACAATCAAAAACGCCTTTAATGCGGTGACAACAATGTGAACCACATTAAAGACGTTTTTTATTTAACTTCGTTCACCGGCCACTGAGGCTTCTCACCATCCAGCACCCTCACCACTTCGCTGGCTGCATCCGTTGCCATCCGTGAGAAACTCTCAACGGTGTTGGACCCAATGTGAGGGGTCAATAAAACATTATCCAACGTAAAGAGTGGACTCTCTTTTGGTAGTGGCTCTTTTTCGAAGACATCCAGGGCAGCGCCGGCAATTGTCCGGTTACGTAAGGCTTCAATCAATGCAGCCTCATCAATTAAGCTACCGCGTCCCAAATTGACAATCACGCTGGAAGCTTTCATTGCAGCCAACTGTTGCTTGCCGATGATATGTTTGGTTTCCGGCGTTGAGGCTAAATGCAGCGTCAACACGTCGGCTTCTTTAATGATCGTGTCAAAATCAACGAATTTACCATAAGCAGACTCTTTTGGCGTGCGGTTATAAATTAAAATGTTCATATCCAACGCACTGGCCTTCTTGGCAACCCAATGACCAATTCGACCATAGCCAATGATCCCAAGGATTTTTCCTGATAGATCGAATCCACGATGCTTCATCCCATAACCACTATCGCCCCGGCGCATAGCATTGGAGATATTGGTGAGGTTTTTAGATAAATCAAACATCTCAGCGATCGTCGTTTCAGCCACAGTCGCCGCATTTGCATGGGGCGTAATCGTGACCCAGACACCATGTTTGGCACTAGCATCGAGATCAACATTGTCGTAACCAACCCCATGACGGGCAATGATTTTTAGATTAGGCATTTGAGCAACCACTTCTTCGCCGATCGGATCGACAAACAAAATAATGCCATCAGCATCCTGACCATACTTCAAAATATTTTCGCTACTGGTCGTTGGAACTTCAACCAGTTCAATTCCCCGATCAGTTAGATATTTCTTGCCATCCTCTGACAAGGATTCTGGAACCACAACTTTTTTAGCCATAGCTACCTCCATTTACACCATTATTAAGCTTATAATCTCGCAATTGAACCAACTAATCAAGTGGACAATCGCCGAGCTTATTTCACGATTTTTTTGTTTGGATCCAACCAATTGATCATCACAGCCACCATCAGCATGACAACCACGGCGACAAACACCATATGCAACGCAGTGAGGACAATGGGATCTATGGCAGCTTGATTAGGAATTGGCAGCCGTTGCTTGGAACTGATCACTCGATTTACTTTCGCGAACGTCAATTCACCATGTAATTGCAGGCGAATGACAAAATTTAAAATGGCCCCGTAGATTCCGGCCATCACTGTCTGACCCAGCGACCGGCCAAGTGTCAATATCGAAGTCGCCGAACCAACCATGTTTGTTGGCACTAAATGCTGGCTCAAAATCGTGTTCATACTGATAATGATCCCCATCCCGGTTCCGTTTAGCATCGCAATCACGTAGAATGCCCAGACTGGAAACGAGTGCCCGGCAAAAATCAGGCAGACGTAGCCAATTAGCATCACACTAATCAAGCTCACAGCGATCCACTTTGGGACGTATTTAGCGATGAGCGTCCCGACTGCAAATGAGGCCAGCAACCACATAATCGAACTGGAAGTCACCACTAAGCCGGCCCCAGTTGCTGAGACGTGGTATAAGGATTGCAGCCAAATTGGAAAGTACACTTGATAGCCGATCAGGACACCGCTCAAAATCATCGCGGTGGCAATTTGAATCGTAAAGGTTGCTGAATGAAACATCTTCGGTGACATCAACGGATCAGTAACCCTGCGTTCCTGCCTGACCAGCAATCCTAAACCGATGAAGGCAATGATAAATAATCCCAACGCCGGCAGTGGTTTCGTATCAATGAATTGGATTGCCAGCAACAAGCCGACTAAAAAGACAGTTAGCCAAGTAATGCCCAGCCAATCAATCGTGAGCTTTTGCTTCCCTTCAACTTTTTCATGATAACCGAGCCATACCAGTAAGGCAACCAATAATCCCAGCGGGACGTTCACAAAGAACACCCAATGCCAGGAGAGCTGGTCAACCAAAAAGCCACCAATCAGCGGCCCAACCAGCGCGGACAATCCCCAAGCAGTATTATTAAATGCCAAAACATTGGCCCGTTCCTTGAAGCTGAAATTGTCGGCGATGATCGTAAACGTCAATGGTATGACTGCCCCAGCGCCAATTCCCTGAATCGCCCTGGCAAGGATTAAGATCAAAATAGAAGGTGCCAGCCCACTCAGACAAGACCCCAGCGTGAACACAATCACGCCCCATTGAAAGACGTTGCGCCGCCCGAGGGTATCTGCCAACTTGCCATATATCGGCGTGGTTATCGCTGTCGTCAATAAATAAGCACTCATGATCCAGCTTTGAAATGCCAAGCCGTGCAGTTCACTGATAATTGACGGTAATGCCGTCGTGACAATTGTGACTTCAACGGAGGTCATGAACGTGGCGATAAATACCGCCGTCATGATTACCCACCGCTTGTTATGATCCTGATGCAAAGATTCTTTTTCATTCATTAAATTCCATCTCACTTCTAATCAATGTTACTATTATACTATTCTCGGTTGGGTGAAAACCAGCACCCAGCCAAAATATCCAAACCGGAAATGGAGTTAGTCACTTTGAAAATTACTTACCAGTCGGCTAAGCTCAGCCAACTACCAGAGATTATGGTCATTGAGCAAACCGGCTTTTCTCCTGCTGAGGCAGCGACTGAAGCCGCCATGGAAGACCGCATTAAGCAGTATCCCGATACGTTCATCGTGGCCAATGCCAAAGCCAAGGTTGCCGGCTATATTGTTGGTCCAGCATATCATCAGCGGTATTTAGCTGATGGCCTGTTTGAAACCTCCCACCCCAACATTTCGACCGACGAGTACCAAACCGTTTTGAGCCTAGTCATCCATCCCGCTTTCCAAGGATTAGGCATTGGCGGTAAATTGCTCGATGAATTGGCCATGGTTGCCAAAGACCAAGGCCGCAAAGCAGTGACGCTCACCTGCTTAAAAGAGTTGATTCCATTTTATGAACGCCACGGTTATGTGAATGAAGGCGTCTCAGCATCTGATCATGCAGGTGAAATTTGGTACAACATGGTACGAGAACTGCGACCATGATCGCCGAACTCTTTTTCCAGTATTTTTTGATATGATTCCAGATAAATGATATGATTCAGGCAGAGCTTAAAACGCTTACATTAGGGGATGAGACCATGCACCAGATTAAACGATCCTTACTATTAGTTGGCTTGACGGCCGTTTTGGCAGCACCATTTGTTTCAACATCAACAAATCCAACGTCTGCGGTCACGGCAGCTGCAAAGACTACCAAATCAGTCAATCGGCAAACACTCGCTAAAGCAATCAAACGAACCCCGGATCTTAATCCAACCAGTAGCGTCCGGCATTTTTCTTTTCGCACTTACTACAGCTACTTTACCCTCTTTAATAAGAATTATAACGTCCAACGGATGAGTAAACCGACTGTCTTTAAACATCATCAGGCAACCGTTTACGTTCCTTCTGCTGAGCTTCGAGAGACTGGCTATGTCACTGCTGCAATCAAGAATTGGAATGTGGCTTTGGGCACCAAGGTCTTTCGAATTGGCACGGCTACCAACCATACCATCACCGTCAATATGAAAGACGGGCCAACCTCCCCGGATGGTTCCTGGGATGGCTACTATCAAACAAATAAAGTCTACGTCAACGCCAATTTTTACAATAACGCCAACTACCTGCCAACGGTTTATACCGATTTAACTGGCGACAAAATGGCCGGAGCCTCCTCACCTAACTCGGCCGCTTACCAACATCAATACAAGCGCTATTGGACAGCGGTCATCACTCACGAATTGGGTCACAGCTTGGGATTGGATCATACCCCCTACTCAAACGACATCATGGCCTCGGAATTCGAATCTGCCGGTTCGGATTTCAAGTATACCTGGACAGACTATAAAGTTGTCGACAATTCATTTGCGATTTTAACTGGTAAATTATCGACTCGCGATATTAACCGGGCTAAACTCACCAAATCAATTGGTTATTGGTAAAACTTGGGTCGAGAAATTAACGATCAATAAAAAGGCGGTGGCCCCCAGAATCCTAGTTTGGATTTTGAGGACCACCGCCTTTTATCATGATGTCAAATTGTTTTGGAGCATTTTTCTACTTCATCGTTCGATCAAAGAATAGGACCAAATCATCCCACACGTCGTCCAAGTACCCTTTGGCGTGGCGGCTTCCCGGAATCATTCTGGTTTGATACGGAATTTGGTGATCCGTGAGGGCTTTGGCCATGTCAAGGACCCCGCTGGTGGGCACAAATTCATTGAGGGAATTACCTAGATACATTTGACCAGTCTTATTGTTTACGCGATGGACCGGAGTTGCGGCTTCATATTGATCCGTGCGGCCACCAAAGTAGTTGGTCACAAACCATTTGTAGAATGGATCATTGGCCCCATCCTGGTTAATTTTCGCACTGGCGGTGGAATTGAAGCCACTAGTGTCGCCTTCTTTGGCAACAACCGCAACATGTTCGCCAAGCCATTTATCGATATCTAAAATACCGGATAATGAGACAATTGGAATACCATATTTAATTGCCAATTCAACGGTCATGTTGCCACCGGCAGACGAACCAAAGGCGCCAATGTGTGCGTGATCAAATGGTAAGTCCGACTTAACCAACCATTCATAAAGGTGATCCATGTCCTCCAAGGGAGCCGGATAAAAGGCCTTTGGGGTAATTCGATAAGCCGGGGTGACGACCAAGTAACCTTCATCCACAAAGCGTTTCGATGAATCAGCGTCCTTGGTTTTATTCCCTCGGAACCACCCACCACCGTGAATATCAATGATAGCTCCACGACTTTGTTTCAGGTCACCGTCATAGTAAATGTCGGTCAGTTGATGGTTTACCGGATCATAGTCAATATCCGTTTTAATTACATAGTTTGTCACAATAGATTCCTCCCCGATGCTATTAGATAATTCACACCTGAAGTATCCACCCAGAAAATTTGTGGGTCAACTAAAGTGACCTTTTTTGGTTTTATACGCGTTGTTCATCGTTATCTCCCGATATGCGGACTGCCAGTGTTACCAGCTCAAAAATGATCAGTGCGGTTAAGGCACTCTTCCCACAACTCAACATTATTCCAACTGGTGGCGTTAACTTAGACAACTTGGACAAATGGTTCACAGCCGGACCGTTTGTGTCGGTGCTGGCGGTAATTTAGTTTGCCCTGGTGAAACGGGTGACTATGATCAGGTAACCGAAAATGCCAAGGAATATATTCAAAAATTAAAGGAAATTCGTTCGAAATAACATTGAACAAATTTATTAAGCCCTAAAAAGCCCATTTTAAGTTGTTAATCAGCTTGAACTGGGCTTTTTGTTGACTATTTAATTGCTAACTTAAGCGTTAATCTAATGATTCATACTGCTGCTCATTGTGAATCGGGAATTCGGTTGGTTGGGGTTTATTTAATAAGTCTTCCGACAACGCCACCCGATAGATTGTCTGATTCCCATAAGGCTGCATGTAATACGTCGTGTTTTGGGTATCCATGTAACCACGATACTGTGTATAGTCTTCACTCCCATCCTGCTTCAATTTAACTCCTTTGGGGATCTCAACGGAATTAAGAATATGGCTCAACTCGTTAACCGTTTGGTCAGTTGAAACTTGATCCGAGTATTCTCTCATGAAGACTGTTCGAATAAACCTGGAAACGGAGGTATAATCTCCCGGCATGCCAAGCGCCCCGCTCCCCGGACCAAATGAAGTGATGGTGTAGCCATTATACGAACGGGCTGGATGGGGCGACGGCTTCAATTCAGTGTAATTGCTAAGGTTCTTCATGTGCCAGTCAAAGTCTGGGCTGTTCGTCATGACACCCACTGGATTTTTAATATACTTCACACCGTCTTTTTGGACTTCCAATACATAGCATTCCCCAGAACGATCAGAAATAATCCAGTGAAGCGGCGTGGTCTTTCCCAATGCTTTGATCGGAGCGTCGACAATGTTAATGTCTTTGAGTTGGTTGGCTAAATCGCCACAATCAACCGCGTTGCCCAATATCCAATTCAACACTTCATGAGGCGCCAGATTAACTTGGTCGGTTAACTGATCGGCATACACCGCTTCGCCACTAAAGTAGAGTGCCGCAGCGCTTAACCCTTTCTCATTAACGCCGTCTACTAAGACGTAATTGCCCATATTTCGGCCGGCACCAACAAATCCATACCGGGTATCGTATCCAGCACCGCCAGCATCACTTGGAAAATGTTGTTTGCGGGGAATCACAACTGGCCGACCATTTAATTCAAATGCAAAATCCATTGTTCGAGCTAAAAAGTTATCACCAGTTTCAGATAAGAACGTGACACTTGTGCACAATTCGAACCACTCCTTTTTATGATAATCAATTTAGCTTAATTATAATAAACTCTCGGTTAAATGCATCCCTAAATTTGAGAAATATTGCTCTAAACCCATCATTTAATTTGTTGATACAACCCAGGTCTCCTTTAGTTCTTAGCGACCGTTATTGTGTACTCAAATTATAACCATCCTTTCGTCTGCAATTCACACCGCATGCTTGTTACATCTTTTCCAAAGCTTCCCAAAGTCCTGTTAAATACGTGATTCCAAGGGCTCGATCATACAATCCGTATCCTGGGCGGCCATCTTCATTCCAGATGTTTCTGCCATGGTCAGGGCGAATGTAGCCATCGTAATTCGTATCGTGCAAAGCTTTCATGATCTCAAACATATCAAGTGAGCCTTCAGACGATGGATGAGCTGATTCGTGAAAATCACCCTGCTTGTTAACAAACTTGATATTACGAACGTGCATGAACGGTACCCGGTCTTTAGGGACGAACTCGCGAATAATTGCTGGCAAATCATTGGCTGGATTTTCACCTAGGCTACCTGTACAAATGGTGAAGCCGTTGTAGCGAGATTCATGCAGTTCTTCAATCCGCCGCATATCCGCGACGTTCTTATAAATTCGCGGCAAACCAAATAATGGCTTCGGCGGATCATCCGGGTGCATCGCCATTCGAACATCATACTTCTCACAGGTTGGCATAATGGCATCCAAGAAGTATTTGCAGTTAGCGACTAATTTCTCTTCGTCAACATCCTTATAAGCTGCAAACAGATCCTTGAGTGCAGCCAATCGTTCCGGCTCCCAGCCAGGTAGTGAAAAGCCTCGCGACCCCATCTTCATTTGAGCCATTAACGCTTCCGGATCATGAGGCAGCTTTGACTGTTCATACATCATGGCATTCGAGCCATCAGCTAATTGGTGATGTAAATCTGTCCTGAGCCAGTCAAACACGGGCATAAAGTTATAGCAGATCACTTTGATGCCGGCCTTCGATAAATTCTTGATGGTTTGGATGTAGTTAGCGATGTATTGATCCCGACTAGGCAAACCAATCTTGATATCATCATGAATGTTCACGGATTCAATCACTTCAAGCTTGAGGCCTGCATCTGTGACTTTCCTCTTCAACGCATCAATTTCAGCTTGCGGCCAAACCGCTCCCACCGGCACATCAAACAATGCACCGACGACTTGTTTTGTTCCTGGAATTTGGCGGATTTGGGATAAGGAGATATCGTCATCCTTTGACCCAAACCAGCGAAAGCCCATCTTAAGTTGCGACATGTTTTTCCTCCTAAAATTGATTAATTAAGTTTAGTATGACAGTTACCATTGATTATCACAAACTCCTTTTTGAATCGGAATTTCAATATATCAAATTGACTCAATTTACCACCGCCTAAGACCGCCGTCAGTATTGGTTTGAGAATCCTAAATTTTTCGCCATGAAAGCGTCCTGGGTGGAACTATCAATCAATAGATGTGAATAGCGAATTTTATAATGTTAATGGAGCAAAGTATTTATAAATGCAACTCAAGCTCACCATTTTACATCGCTAAGACTTGCGAGAAACGACTGATTTTAGAATTTTTAAGCAAAAGCGGCAGTGCATTCTGATTTTGGAATACACTGCCGCTTTCACTTAAGTTCTGGAATCAAATCGCCTATTGACCCAGTCTCTGCTCTGTTTGTTTAGCTAATGCTTCACTAATTTTATTCATCTCGTTTAATATGCGCACTCGGCTGACTCGCCAACATCTTGGAAAAGACATCAGTTAAAGTTTCGCTTTGATCCTCGAACTTCTTATTCAAAATCAGTTGGCGGAACTGTTCAATCGAAATATGTTCCAAATCCTTAAACGGTAGTACTGGCGTGGCATTGGTCGTTTGGTTCAAGCCAGTCTTCAGCGTGATGACCAAGCCCTCTTTGCTGTCCAGCGTAACCGTATAGTATTCATAATAACTTGGGGTTTCATAATTCCCAGTTAATTCCTTGTGTTCTTGAAAATAGTTATTGATAAAATTCGCAAACTTCTCTTTTGACTGTAATGCAGCTTTCCATTCACTTTCGTTTGATGACATTCGATATTCTTCTTTCATTTGCAGCCTCATCAACATTATCTGATTCCTTTAATTGACCAAATTAACAGGCCACCGATAATCTCCATCCCCAAGGCAAACATGAAGATGGCGCCGTAACCAAATGCTTCAACGATTGCTGAGGCAACCATGGCCCCTAGCATCTGACCTAACGTGTTGGCCAAGTTAATTAAGCCAAGGTCTTTGCCGGCAGTATCTGATGAAGGCAAAACATCCATGTTCAAGGCACCATCGACAGAGTTGTACAAGCCATTACCAAAAGCAGCGATAACAGCGTATACGAACATTGCCCAGGCTTCCTTGTAGAACATTGGGAAGATGGCAGCTAACCCAAGGGCAAAGGTTGCGATAACAACCGGTCCCTTAACCCGCTTGAGTTTATCAGCTAATGGGCCACCAACTAAGGCGAAGAACACACCAATAAAGAGCATGATCATCGAGAAGATTGAAATTGATTGACCAGCTGATTTGGTATTTTGACCAATGTAATCAGTAAAGATAAACAGCTGGAAAGTGGTGACAATGGTTGAACCAACAACCATGAAGAACTTACCGCCTAAAGCCAGGTAGAAGTTGCGCGCCCCGTGGGTTGGGAAGAAGAAATACTTCTTCAAAGTATCTTTGTTAAATTTAACTTTTGGTTCGGCTAAGTTACTCTTTTCGTTAATCAAGACCACGTGAATAATTGCCAAAACAACGGTTGTTGCAGCCATGACATAAATACCGAACTTAACGTTGCCCAGGAATTGAGCTGCTAACAGTGCAAATCCTTGTTGCGCAATCGTAAAGCCAACCCCATAGAAAGTCGAGACGGTCCCCCGCCATTTCGGGGCAACCCGGTCAGAAATCTGCGGATATATCGCCGCGGCAATCGCGTTTTCGGCCGCCGCCGCAACGATCCAGACTAGGATGATCCCGACAACTGACTTCATATTGGCAATCACACACAGTGAAATCGCAATTGCAATGGTTCCAAGAACAATGTAAGGTTTTCGTTTACCAAAGCGGGTCCGAGTGACATCTGAAAATGCCCCAAACATCAAGTTGGCAACCGCACCGGTAATTGATGCGATCGTTGCCAAAATCCCAACGGCCCAAACTTTATGTACTGGGTCAATT
The DNA here is from genome assembly GCF_030361045.1 of Lentilactobacillus sp. TOM.63. NCBI lineage: Bacteria > Bacillati > Bacillota > Bacilli > Lactobacillales > Lactobacillaceae > Lentilactobacillus > Lentilactobacillus sp. TOM.63. The sequence goes on along the minus strand of NZ_JAUCAP010000032.1, from coordinate 18,527 downwards.
TGCGCAAACAACTGAGGAATTAAGACGCTTCGGGTTGATCCGATTGGGCCATACCAGCACAGCGGCGCTAAGAACATCGCTGATGAAACAAGCCAAGGCAATTTCGGTCGTTCAGAATCTTTAACTTTGGCATTCGAAATTTCACCAACCGCCGTTTCAACTACCCTTGGTTTTTTGTATTTTTATCTGCCATTATTTTCACTCCTATTATAAGATCGATTATCGTATAAAGACTAATTGAAGCAAAATGACTAACTCGTATCCTTACTTTCCAACATCTCCAAGCACCGTCCTTTGGATTTGCTTAAACCACAACTGATAAAGAAGCGGCAAGACGCTTTGTGAACCGCTTACATTTATCTCCAACCATACAAGCCTTGAACTTCAGCTTTACCAAGATATCAAATAAAATAGATTGCAGTCATACCGATTATTAGTAAAACGGGCTGTTCATCAAAATTCTTTTACTTGCATGTCAACAACTTCAATATAGCTTTATATGAAAGCGTTGTCAATGACTTTTTCCTGTTTTTTACTAAAATATGTGTTTGGGGCAATTCCCTCTCCATTTCCAAATATATAACGTTTCTCCTCAAGATTGCAAAGTTGATAGTGCCAATTGATTCAATAAAATGGCTTATTCCAAACCAGGACAATTGGTTGTTAAAGTAAAAACAGTCTATTTCGCTCGTTTTTTAGTAAAACTTTGAAATTTGAGACTAAAAAATCCTGCAATTCCATTCCGGTAATCACAGGATCTAAACGTTATTCTAAGTAACATTTTCTAAGTATCGCTTGCTGTTCAGGAGTGACATGCAGGCCATTTTCAATGTATGCTTCGACTGAACCAAATTCGTGATTAATTTCATCAAAAGCAGACTCTAAGTAAGTTGGATCCACCCCACCATCGATCTTGGCGTGGCGGATTTCCCCGGCTGAAGCGCCGTTTTCACGTAAAATGGCAAGCCGCTTTTGATTATGGGCTCGTAGGAAATCGTTAGACGCAACATAATCCTTTAAGATCGTCTTGCCGTCAACACCGAGGACATAAAGAATCAATGCTGCCCCCAGCCCCGTTCGATCTTTACCAGATGCACAATGCCACAAAATGGACTTACCAACTGGTTTATCAAGTAACGTCATAAACAAGTGGTGATAAGCTTTTCGGGCTTGATCGTTGGCGATATAGCTTCGGTAATGCTTTCGATTATTTTTAACAGAAATTTGATAGTGAAAACTGCGGTCAGTATCCACCGGATCATTGACATACCTAACGCCAGGTATTGGTTTATCCGGCATCTGTTGAATTTCTTCGGGCCGACGCAAATCAAAATCAACCCCTACATGATACTGCTGTGTCAGAACAGCGACGTCACTGCGGGTGAGATGATTTAATCGAGCTGATCGTAATAAAAGATGACTTTTGACCATCATCCCTGATTTCGTTCGGTAACCACCCAGATCACGCACATTAAAAGCCCCTTGAAGTTTAATTTCATGCGCCTGAATTGATTTAACGGGGCTTAAAACTGTTGGCCTAGCCTCCGCAGCAATTGACTGCATGGTTGGAATGCCCTGCTCTTGAACAGGCGAAGTTGAATATTCTGTTCTATTTTCCTTCAATTCACTCACTCCCTAAAAAAGATCTCACATCTATTGTTTTAACACTTTTATTATAGTGAGTGAATGTATTTGCTTGGCGTTGGAAGCGTAAAGGTTTGGTAAATGTCGTTTAACAGCGATAGGGCTTTCAGATCAAGCGGGTTGATAAGACCATATCCATCCAGTTATACATATTCACATTTTGTGTCTCATTCTCAGCAATACCAGCAACGCGGCAATCGCAACCATGGAGATACCAATCACAATCAACCACGCTGAACTAATTGTTGCCATTGGGAGCTTCACGTTCATGCCATAAAAGCCTGTGATGATCGTCGGCACCGCCATCGTCAGTGACCAAATCGTCAAAAATTTCATTGTGTCATTTAAGTTATTATTGGCGATGCTATTGAACGTATGATCAATTCGGTCGACCACTTGGGTTTCAATTTCAACCATTCGTTGGACCTGTTCGGCTTCAATTGTGACATCTTCGAATAAATCTCGTTTTTCTTGATCGGCACCCTTGCCGAAATGAGTACTTGGCATTCGTTTCAGTAAGCTCAGATTAAGCTGAACTGCACTCGTTAGAAAGGTCAACGTCTGTTGCAAATGTGATAAAGCAATCAAATCGGCATTCTTTGTTTTTCGGTTCAACATTTTATCCAGCTGGTTCCGCTTTTTCGTCACCGAACGGGCAATTGGAATATAGCTGTCAATTAGTAAGAATAACGATTCCAGAATAAATGAATCTCTAGTTGTCACCTCCGGATTTTCGAAAGCCGAATGGAACGCATCGTTGACCTTTGTCATATGGCTTTGATTAAAAGTGAACAGGATTCCTTTATGGATCAAAATCCCAAATGGCTGGGTAATGTAGCGAATATCTTCCTTATTTAAGGCATATGGTGCCAGCATAATAAATAATTGGTCGTTTTCGTTGACATCATATACATAATTAGTACTTTCATCCCGGTCGGTTACGTAGTCAATAATATCCTCATCAATTCCATAATCTTTTTGTAATTGAATTTCTTCATCGGGTGTGAGCTTGATTGTCTCAATCCATTTGGTGCCATCAATGATCTTTTCAGGTTTAATCATTTGATAATCCCCTTATTTTCAATTAACCCTATTTTACCTTAAAAGAAAAGAAGCCGCAGGAGAAGTATTCAACCCTTCTTAATAAACAATTTGTCTGTATAATCTGTCAATATCCACTCCTCGCTTGATAGTTGTTCGCTAAATGGCAATATTTTGACTTATTCGATGCAAATCATTGCTATTTTAGAGGATGGCTGTTAAAGTATAGATAATGTATTTATACTTCGAAACAAGGTACACCGTTCTATTAAGAATGATTCCTATTTTCAAGTTTCAAATGCAAATATAACGGCGCAAAGCGCATGGAGGTTTCATTCTTATGGAACAAGGTACAGTTAAATGGTTTAATGGCGACAAAGGTTACGGATTTATCACTTTGGAAGACGGCAAGGACGTATTTGTTCACTTCTCAGCTATCAATGCTGACGGTTACAAGACCCTTGAAGAAGGCCAACATGTTACCCTTGACGTTGAAGACAGCGACCGTGGCCCACAAGCTGCTAACGTTTCTGTTGTAAACGACTAATTAAATTTAGTAAATAAAAAGTCTCCTGTGAGGGGCTTTTTATTTTGCCTAATTTTCAGGCATAAAAAACGGGTTGCGCCCCATTTGAGGTGCAACCCGTTTTTTGTGGTTATCAAATTTGTTTACATTTTGGTAACTGATACATATTTCTGATTTGCACTGACGTAGTCGCCGTTAGTTAACTGGAACCTAGTGGTCTTGCCCTTTACGACAATTCGCTTGATCTTAAGCGATGTGCCCTTCTTTAGTCGCTTACCTTGTTTAGAAGTTAACCGGCTGTTCTTATACTTAAAGATGCCCTTAGCACTCTTGACAGTTACTTTATAGCCAGTCAATTTCCCGGTGTAATATGTCTTATTAACTTTAACGCCCTTTACAGCATTTCGTTTTGCCGTGACATATTGACCGTTTGTCAAAAGATACCTGGTCTTCTTACCAGAACGTACAATTCGAGCAACATGCAAAATCGTACCAGCCTTTACATGACGTCCCTTCTTAGCCTTTTTGAATGTCTTACCTGAATATTCACGTAAGCCTTTCGAATTAGCCACGTAGAGAACCGAATCCTTGTATAGATCGTCATTGTACTTAGCACTGACCGTTGTAAAGCCGATGAAGTCCTTCAATCCAGTTACGTGAGAGCCATCCGTCAGAACTAATTGTGTTTTGTTACCGACTTTTTCAACTCGTACCACATGCAGAACGGTACCAACTGGAACGTAACCGATTCGCTTACCGCTTGCCGTGTAACGATACAACCCCTTTTGAGTGATCGTTGACTTTCCAGAAAGTGTTGTCCAGTACTTATTAGTAGCTTTAGCAGCGGCTGAAGTACTTGACGTGTTAGTAGAAGCACTAGTTGCTGACGTTATTGATGACGAAGTGGTTGAAGAATCGGTGTTGGTCGATGTTCCAGAACCACCGGCAATGCCACCACTTATTGAACCACCGCCGTTTGTAGATGTCGTCGCAGCATCACTGATTACTTTTGCAGCACTTGTAGCAGCACTCGCAGCCGTACTATTAACGGCGGCACTGGCAGCACTCGCAGCTGAAGTAGCAGCTGAGGCAGCCGCACTCACTACCGCAGCACTGGCACTTGCAGCGGCACTGGCTTGAGCACTGGCAATTGCCGCACTAGCTGAGGCACTCGCTTGAGCAGAAGCACTCGCTGAAGTGGCGGCTGATGTTGCAGCACTCGTAGCAGCACTCGCTACTGCAGTACTTGCAGACTTAGCTGCTGAAGCGGCAGCACTTGCAGCGGCACTACCCTTTTGAGCTGCTTGACTAGCAGCATCGCTAATAGCAGCACTCGCTGATGCTGAAGCAGCAGAAGCAGCGGCACTTGCTGCAACGCTGGCAGAAGCAGCGGCACTAGCAGCAGAGGCAGCAGCACTAGCGGCAGCAGAGGCAGCGGCACTAGCCTGTGCCGAAGCGTCCTTACCGGCGGCAGCGGCACTCGCTGCAGCACTGGCAGAAGCGGCGGCAACAGCAGATGTGGCAGCAGAAGTAGCATTCGCAGCACTTTGAGCGGCACTGGCAGCAGCACTAACTGCCTTAGCTGCACTGGCGGTTGCATCAGAAATTGTGGCACTCGCTGCAGCACTCGCTGATTTGGCAGCGGAAGCAGCAGCATTGGCGGCAGCAGAGGCAGCAGCACTCGCTTGCGCTGAAGCATCTTGACCCGCAGCACTCGCACTGGCTGCGGCTTCACTGGCAGCAGCGGAAGCAGCAGCACTCGCTGAAGTGGCAGCTGATGTTGCAGCACTTGCTACCGCGGCACTTGCTGAAGCAGCAGCCGATGCGGCAGCGCTAGCAGAATTAGCTGCAGAAGCCGCGCTGGCTGCGGCACTCGCACTAGCAGCCGCACTCTTAGCAACACTTTGAGCCTCACTCGCTGCACTTGAAGCAGCAGCACTAATTTGATCAGCAACAGAGGTAGCCGCACTCGCAGCTGTAGAGGCACTCGCAGCTGCACTAGCTGCACTCGCAGCAGAAGCACTCGCACTTTGAGCCGCTTCACTAGCTGCACTGGTTCCCACTTGACTGGCCGCACTAGCTGCGCTCTTCGCTGCACTAGCTGCACTCGCAGCAGCTTCACTGGCAGCAGCAGCCGCACTCGCAGCCGCATTATCAGAAGCTGCGGCAGCAGCAGAAGCCGCACTCGCAGCAGAGGCAGCCACACTGGCAGCACTTGTAGCGGTTTCACTAGCCGACTTGGCGTTAGCAGCAGCGGAGTTAACAGCAGCCGATGCGCTCGCAGACGTTGTCGCATCAGAGATTGCCGCACTGGTATAAGCATCCCCGGCAGCACTAGCAGCCACAGATGCACTCGTAGCAGCACTAGCAGCCGATTTAGCATTATCCAAAGCTGCACTAGCTGATTTGGCGGCACTGGCAGCTGCAACACTAGCAGCCGATGTTCCTGCAACAACTGCAGCACTGGCAGCAGCGGAAGCAGCTGCACTGGCATTATCAGCAGCAACGCTAGCACTTGTCGCCGCACTATTGGCAGCACTGGCAGCCGCACTGGCGGCAATCGAAGCTGATTTGGCATCGCTAACAGTAGCAGCCATTTTGCCGGCAGAAGCAGCACTCACGGCTGTGGCTTCATTTGCTGCAGCGACACTAGCGGCATTGCTTGCAGCCACACTTGCACTTGACGCCGCATTTGCACCACTAGTGACTGTTGAAATTGCGGCACTCGTGGCAGCGGATGCTAAGTCGCTTGCAGTCTTAATAGCTGCTGAAGCACTGGCAGCCGCACTCGTTATTGCATTTTGAGCAGAAACGGCTGCTCTATTTGCAGCACTGGCAGCCGCAGATACGGCATCGCTAACAGCAGCTGATGCACTTTGACCTGCCGAACTAGCTGAAGCTGCGGCAGAAGTGGCAGCCGATTTAACGGCCGCACTGGCTGAACTAGTAGCAGCAGCAACTGCATCAGAAGCAGCTTTAGCAGCACTAGCAACCGCACTCTGAGCCGAACTTCCGGCAGTATCAGCAGCTGATTGAATGGCAGCACTGGCTGAGGTAGCCGCTGAAGTAATGGCATCACTAGCAGCCTTTTGAGCAGCTGAAGTAGCGGCAACAATAGCCGCACTAGCTTGTTCAGAAGCATTCTTCCCAGCTGCACTAGCAGAAGCAATTGCCTCTGAAGCGGCAGTACTGGCAGATGCAGCGGCAGAAGTTTGATTTGCTGCACTCTGGTTAAGCGCGGCAATTAATGAATCAGTGGCCGCACTCGCAAATTCGGAAGCTGAAGCTGCACTGGCAGAAGCAATCTTGGCAGCACTCGCAGCGGCACTGGCGGCTGCACTAGCGGAACTAAGATTTGCCGAAGCAGCCGAGGTATTCCCCGCCGCACTCGCAGCACTTTGAGCAACCACAAGCTCACTGGCTGCCCGATTAGCTGCACTAGCTGCTGTGCTGGCAGCAGCTGAAGCAATGGCCGCCGCACTCGTTGCAGCACTCCTAGCTGAGGTTGCCGAGCTGAAGTTGCCAGTCTTAGCAGCCGAAGCCGCATTAGCAGCAGCCTGACTGGCGCTTTGATAAGCAGCCGATGCGGAAGCCGCCTGATCACTGGCAATCGTGGCCACGCTCTGGGCATCGCTAGCAGCTGACACAGCATCTGATTCAGCTTTAGTTTTAGCTTGAGCACTGGCTGCAGTCGAAGCCGATACGGCATTGGTATAAGCTTCACTGGCAGCAGCCGCACTGGCAACCGCGTTAGAAGCGGCGACACTTGCGGATTGATAAGCACTGGCTGCACTAATAGCAGCACTGGCAGCCGAGTTAGCTTGATCTTGGGCGTCCGCATACGAAGCATCACTGGTCGAGATTATATTAGCAAGATCAGCCGCACTGGCAGCGGCAGCTGAAGCAGCATTGGCAGCAGTTGAAGCAGCCAAAGCAGCACTAGTAGCATTACTCCCAGCAGCACTGGCAGCCGCACTGGCTACGGCTGCTGAAGTTAAATCACCGTTTTTAACAGCTGTGGTAATTGAATCACTCGCAGCACTGGCGGCAACAGAAGCACTTTGAGCAGCACTCGCAGCATTACTTGCATTAATCGCTTGCGCATCAGCATTTGCTGCAGCCGAAGTAATCGCTTGCGTATTTGTCTGGGAAACCAGTGCTTTTACAGCATCATTTAAGTTAGTGGTTGCCGTCAAAATATCTGAAGCACTCACTTTGCTTAAATCGGTTTGAGCACTTGCAGACAACGCTTCAGCGGCAGCTAATGCGGTTTTGACGGCATTATAACTGATCGTCGTGTACTTGGTCGAATCGATCGCACTCGCAGCACTAATTGCCTGATCCAACCCCGACGTACTTTTAGTAGCTTCGGTTAATGCCTTATTCAACGCAGCTGCAGCCGAATCGGCGCTACTCTGGGTCACAGCAGCCGAAGTTGTCATTTGATTTTCAGCTGCTTGCGCGGAAGTCAAAATGCTTTGGGCATCCGAAAGCGATGATACCAAGGCATCCCATTCAGCTGAAGTTGCCTGAGTAGAACCTGAGCCAGCAACAACTGCGGCACTGGCAGCTGAAACGGCAGCGCTCAAGGCACTGGTATCAGTTGGGACGTAGAAATGCCCAGTAACAGTATTGTCAAGACCACTTACTGTCGTTCCGCTCGGTTGAATATCATTGGTACCAGTTGAAATTCCAGTTTGAACCCGGGTCGTTGCATCAACGTATCGGCCGGCTTTCAAAGCAGGAATCGAAATTGACCACTTGCCATCAGCACCTGCTTGAATGGTTGACTGATATGCTCGAGAACCATCCGAATTGTAAATTGAAACTTGAACAGTATAAACATTGAGATCCCCTGAAGCCAGTAAACTAGTTTTAGTATTGCTAATAGCATCACTAAAACTAGTACCACTTGGCGTGATCGTCGTAATCGTTCCATCAAGCGTTTGCGACCCTTGACTCATTGAATTGAAATCAACGTTGACATAAGGGGTTTGACCTTCTTGCAGGCCATTTGACAAATACCCCAGCGTGCCATACGTAACCGTACCAGATGCACTAACCCGCTGAACTTGAGCGGTAATGATGTCCCCGGCATTCAAGGTGGTTCCAGAAATGATGTTACCATTCTTGTTACCAAATGACGCTGAGAAAGTGCCATCCGAGTTAACCGTCGTGGTCACCGCTTGACCAGTAGTCTTATCAGTCACAACCACTTGGATAGCGTCACCACTATTATTAGAAGCAGCCGCGGCAGAAAAGGCAGCTGAATCCAGTTTACCGCTAACAGTGTTGGTGCCTTCAGCAATCACTCGAGTTAAACTAGCGCTAGTAACAGCCGGAACGGCACTTTGAATGGCCGCGGACAAGGTTGCTAAGCCACCAGTAGCTTCAGAACTCCAATCAGTCCCGGTCTGGGAACTGCCGGAAGTGGCGCCATACGTGTTAGCAAAGGTGGTGGCATCACTAAGCGTCTTCCCTTGAGTTGTTGCAAATCCGGTGGCTCCGGCAGTAACTGTAATCGTGTTGGCAGCCGTTACATCAGCTGAACTAGCATCACTCGCAAGGGTTACCCGTTGCAAATAAGTACCAGTATCAGCGGACCATGTCTTTAAATTCAGAGTAAAGACATAACCGGCAGCCGTGGTTCCACTACCGAGCACCTTGCTGTTAACGGTGAAGACAGTTTGGCCCCCGCTATTGACAGAAGTTGTAATTTGGAAAGCACCAGTGTTAATGGCATTCGCTAAGGTAGTCGTCTTCGTGGTATCCAAAACGGCCACAGTACTTCCCGTGAAATTGATACCACCCGAGGTAACTTCTTTCATACCTGTACCAACAGCGGCATTACCAGCCCCTGATTCATAGTAAGAAACGGTGACATACTTTTGCCAATCGCTACTATTAAAGAACGTCGTCAAAGCAGTTGGCAAAGTAAATGTTGTTGTATAACCGTTTCCTAGTGAAAGCAGGTTAGAGATTGAGGAAGCATCTCCAAACGTAATCGTCCCGGCACTCGCATTAATCGTATTAGTTGCCTGGCTTTCCAAACTATCATCTTTGAGATCGTTATTCGTCCCATAGACATAGAAGTAAACACCAGTTCCCAAACTAATCGACCCGCCACCTGTCTTAGACAAATTGGCAGTATAAAAGTTCACGGTATTATACGCGATTTGCAGGGCATCTGCATCAGTCGTTCCAGTGTTCAAGGTTGCAATTGCTGTTTGAATGGCATTCTTTAAATTCGTAACCGAATCTGAAGAAACGCCAGACATCGCTTTGGAATCCGACGCGGTTGACTGCGCAGCGGATAAGGCCGCCTTTAATTGATCCTTATAAGCAGCCGCAGATGCTTCAGTTGGCACCGTTGCCCAGATGGCACTGGTCAGCTTAGCCGTATCGCTGGCCAGCGTTGACGCATTGGAATCGTTGTAACGTGCGTATTCTGCGTTAGCTAAAGCACTTGAAAGGACATTATAAGAAGTCGTAGTCACGCCACTACTGCCGGCGCCGCTAATGCCAGCTGCGGTGCTGATGAACTCATCCAAGCTATCAATGGTAACTTGGAAAGTCGTCTTCAAATCACTAATGGCGGTATTAATCGCCGCAGAGGCCGAAGCTAATTCGTCGGGTGTACTTGCGCTATTCTTCAATACTGCTTGAGCAGACGTAATGGCTTCACTTAAGGCACTGGTTGTTGAATCATCAAATGCAGACCCTGAACCGGCATTGAGTAAGGTTGCTCCACCAGAAATAGCATCACTCAACCCGCTGGTGTAGGTATCCTTACCATTACCAAATAATGCCTGATAAGCAGTGTTCAATGAGGCCGTTGCATTGCTAATTTGATCAGCAGTTGCCGCAGCGTTATTCAAAACGGATGTAGCGTAAACATAAGCGCTTGAAAAATCATCCCAGGTACTTGAAGCGTAATTGGTTGAAGCATTGGTTGTTTGATAGGTCGACTTAGCGGTGTTAATTGCCGTCGATAAATCGGTTAAGCTGGTTGCCTTAACCAATCCACTAACCGCTGCCACCGCTGCCGATAAATCACTCATTGCGGTCTTAGCCGTATCCGCAGCCGTCGAGTCAGTCACTGCGCTGGCGGCACTTAAGGCGGACTTTAATGTGGTAATTGAAGCTGATGTATACGAACCAGCACTCGCAATCGCTGCACTTGCAGAAGCGGCTAACGAACTGTAATCGCTCGTAACGGCCTTGGTCGTTGATTGATCCAGCGTTGTGATGGTATCTTGCAACGCTTTATAGATCGCAGCGGCTCGATCACCAGTAGCAGCAGAGTTTGCAGCCGTACTTGTCGCAGCAGAAAGAGCTGCTGTGTATGCCTTCCAAGCTTCAGAAGTATAGCCAGCCGAAGTCGAAGTTGGAAATGCCGCATTAGCTGACGTAACCGCGCTGCTCAAAACTGCAGTCGTAATTTGCTTACCATCACTGGTAGCCGTTGGAATCAAACTTTTAACTGCACTATTAATTAGTTTAGTTGCGGCATTAAGGGCCGTTAAGCTTGAACTAGCTGTTAGCTGATTCAAATCACTGATGGTATCGCTCATTTCCGCATAGGACTGGCCAGTGTAATTACTTGCCGTTGATGGCACACTCGTTAATGCCTCCGAGTATGCTTGATAAGCAGCTGATTTTGTCGTTGCTTCACTTAATGCAGCCGTGGCTGCAAAGACATAAGCAGCAGCACTTGGCACCACTTTGGCCGCAGAGTCCGCATAAGTTTGGGCAAGAATTGCTTGCGCACTAGCAAGGGTGGCAGCCGTCACAGAAGCAGCATCACTATTTAAAGCTGAAGCGAAGCTGCTAGCAGCACTAGCGGCAGCGTTGGTTAATCTAGCTGAACTGGCTGCCGAAAGGGCCTGATCGGATGCCAGGGTTGAAGCGGCCTTAGCTGCTGACAAGCCAGCACTCGCCTTGCCAACATCACCTGTTGGTACCGCTGCAGAAGCTGAAACTGCCCCCTCGCTGGCACTAGTAATCGCATTTGTTGCCGTCGATAAGGCTGCGCTGGCAGCAGCTGCCGCGGATGCAGCAATGCTACCAGCTGCGGCAGCTTTTGCATCGGTCGCACTTCCTGAAACCGCTGCTGATAAAATATCGGTTCCCGATTCACTAGCTGCCTTAATCGACGTAGAACCAGCGGTTAAAGCGGTCGCTTTGGCTGTAGTTTTCATTTTAGCCGCAGAAGCTGGAGATGCCGTTGTGCTGGAAGAACTTTCTGCAGTAGTTTCGGTTGAAGCTGACTTAGTAGTTGTAGATTGTGTCGATGCCTCACTACTCGATGCACCGCTGGTTTCATTAGTCGTCTGAGATTGGGTACTTTGAGAAGTTGAACTAGCCGATGTAGCGGTTGAATTAGCCGCTGAGCTAGTAGTTCCAGACGTCGCACTCGAACTTGTCGCGGTCACCTTTTGATCAGCAGAAGTGCTAGTCGTTGTGGCAGCAGTTTGCTTGGCAGAGCTGGTAGTCGTTACATTTGAGGCGCTTGACTGAGCGTCACTGGTCGATACATCACTTGGTTGGCTAGTTGCCTGATCCGATTGAGTTGTCTGCGAGCTAGTGGTTTTATCACTACTTGAGGTCGTGGCTGTACCTGTTGAATCACTAGTAGTGGAACTGGCCGTCGCATCAGTAGTCGAATTGCCAAGTGAGATTGCTTCATTTGAGGAACTATCAGTTGATGGTTCAATCACAGAAGCCTGATTACCAGTCGATCCCCCTGTACTTATTGATTGATTGGTCGAAGATTCAACATTCTCAGTCGCAGCAGTAGTCGCACTGGCAGAAGTTGGCGTTGAATCCGCAAAGGTTCCTCCCAGTGAAAATGTGACAACAGTGATCGCGGCAAATAACCACCGTTTACCACTTTTGTACATCTTGTAATGCTGCTTTTGACTGATAATACTGTCTTTAACCATTTTATTGTGTTTTGACAATATACCTTACCTCCCAAAAACAAGCTATTCTATCCTCCAAATCAAAATACTAGAATATTTGTTTTGCACTCCCCCTTTATACAATTGACAAGTATATTATTTAGTGTGGAATTATTAACGGCATGCTTTTAACCAAATATATTAAAAAGTCAAGCGGTTGCAGCCTAACAATTTTAATATCATTAGATACAAATTATATGTGGTCAAAAACACTTGTTTCTAGTTGATTATTAACTCAATAACAACTACACTACATAAGTAAGCACCTTGTGATACTGATATATCGGGGTTCGTGTTATAATTGTGTAATATTTTAATGTTAAAACCGTTATACAATAAATGCCGTTAACAACTTCATCACCGGGAAGTTTACCACAAAATCACATAATGGGTTCACATTTTTATCTTTAAATTGCTTATTTTTTGAAAGTGTATTTTTATTAATTAAAATGAATAAAAATAACTGGAGGCCTTGCTATGTTATATTTTGTTAATTTTAACATGCCAGTAAACAAATCCGGAATTGAACACGCCCAGCTCAAGCGAATTGCCCTGTTCAAAGCCCATCAAGTGCCAGCAAAAATTGTCACCCGCGATTATGATCCGCAGCTTCACTATAATCTCAAATACACAGATTTGACTGATGACGATATTTTAAACGAATTCGATTATTTCCAAGACGCCACTCACGTCCCCGTCAAAGAAGTCAGCCCCGACGATATCAAAATCCCTGCAAACATCCGAGATAACCTCGTAAAAAAATGGGTTGCTGATCAAAATTACTATGAATATTATCACAACCAAGCGATCTTCATGCGAATTGCGGTCTTTCCAAATACCCAACAAGTCGCAGCGGTCCACTACTTTGATACCCTGCAAAACTTATACCGGGTTGATTATTATGATCGGCGCGGCTTTGTGTCAAAGGAGCAATATTATACCCCAGATAACAAAGTCAACATGGAACAGTTACTGCGCCCAGACGGCTCGGTGGCAGTCCAACAATTTTACCGGTTTGACCGTTCAATGAAGCGATCAACCTCTCAATTCCGAGTCGTAGACTATAATGGTAAGGACTACGAATTCAATACCATTTCCGAACTATTGCGTTTTTGCCTGGATGAGCTTGCCCGACAAGATCCTCAAGTCAGCATTTTTGTATCCGACCGTTCACTGGTTGACGACTGGTCAATCATGCATATGCAAGAAAAGGCCTACAAGGTGTTGCATCTTCATAACTCTCAAACCAACGATGCCAACGATCCCATGCATTCCGGGCTTAACTACAACTATGAGCTTGGTTTAAATAACCTCGACAAGTGGAATGCTATCATTACCGCAACTAAAAAGCAGGCTGATAACGTGGCCGCGAGGTTTAAGCCACACATTCCAATCTTTGTCATTCCAGTTGGCGTGGTGCCAACTGAAGTCCTAACTGAAAAGCGCATCCCAATGAGTCAACGCACTGCTGGCAAAGTCATCGCAGTTGCTAGAATTTCTAACGAAAAACGGCTTGATGACCTGGTTCGGGCTGTTGGACAAGCTCGGGAATCGGTACCAAACATCACTTTAGATATTTACGGCTACGAAAATAGTGAAAACGATTATGCCGAACCCAAGAAGGTCCGCAAAATCATCAAGGACCTTGGGTTAACCGACGTGGTTAAGCTCAAAGGCTATACGAATAACCTGCTGCCGGTTTACCAAAATGCCCAAGTTTTCGGCCTCACTAGTCGAATGGAAGGCTTCAACTTGTCATTGCTAGAAGCAATTTCTCATGGTGTGGTTGGCGAAACCTACGACGTTAATTACGGTCCAAATAGTATTGTCAAAGATGGTATTAACGGCCACATCGTCACTTTGGGGAATTGGCATCAAATGGCAAATAACTTTGTCAAATTATTTAAGAATCCTGATTTATTGCAAAAATTGAGTGACGGGGCCTATCAGTCCGCAGAAGAATATTCCCCTGATAATATTTGGGCGACCTGGATCAACCTGATTCAAGACGCCAATCAAAAAATCGCAACTGTTACAAATCAATAAGAAGGTGCAAATATGAATTATCTATTAACCGCTAGTTTAGGCGAAGACAATATTGAAATTAATAATAATATCAAACAGCAACTCCGAGTTTTTAAAACTTATGGCAAACCAGTTAAAATTGTGACCCGCGATTACGACCGCTTTCAGTCGCAACGCTGTGAGCAGTTGGGAATTGACGAAGCCGATGTGATTAATTTGTTCGACTATTTTCAAGGAACGGTTAAAGCTGCCCACCAAAAGCCAACCATCCACGACTTACCACAAATTTCCAAGCGAGCTTATGAAATTCAGCCCCACGGTCCAAACTACCAGGAGCTACGGGACGGCGGTCGACTTATCGCCCACGTTCAAATCATGCCAACCACCGTTGGTCAAGTGAATTACATTCAATACTTCGATGAGTTCGGCAATATTTCGGTAACCCAAAATTACGATTGGCGGGGCTTTAAATCTTCGGAAGATTATCTCCACCCGGACGGCAACTTTGCTTATACCTTTTGGTTCAACCAAGTTGGCCAACGTGTCTTACAGCTAGCCCATATGTATAATGCCGATAAACAAGTCGTGCCAACCAGCTACCATCTGGAGAACTACCAACATAACGATTATTTATTTGGTAACCTCGATGAACTATTCAGTTTCTTCTTGGATGAACTCATCAAAAATGACGACCAGGCAACCCTGGTCGTCAACAATCCAGAAGATTTGGCGGCCTCGGTTCAGCATTTGGCCGGCCATCCTCGCGTCTTTTTGCGTTATCAGCATCTCTTCGATCCCCAGCGAGTCATTGCAGATTCAAGCAATTCCCAGGTCACAGATACAATCGTTAATACCAGCAGCCAGGCGGCTCACTTGCGAGAACAGTCCGATCAAGGAATGCCAGCAGTGATTGCTGACATGAGTCTCTCAGATGCGGAGCTTCACGCCGAATACACCCCCATTGCCAAGCGCAAGCACAATGATGTCGTTGCTTTCACCGATTTTACCGATGAGTTGTCGTTTGCCAATATTTTGAAAGCTTGGCACCAGGTTAGAACTGTCATTCCAGATGCCAAATTAACCCTGTGCAGCAAACCCGATTCTCGAGTGGACTTGGTTGGTGTGTTCAAGAAGATTAACGCTGAACAATTCCAGAAGATTGTCAACGTTGTGATTGATCAAAATGGCATTGATCAGGCAGTGTCGACATCCAAACTCATCTTGTATTTATCGAAATTTGCAGCAACACCCACCACGCTGCTGTATAACTTCAAGGACCGGATTCCAGTTAGGGCAACTTTAAGCAGTGAATTGGCCCCAATCATTTCTGATCTAGGGATCGGCAAAACCATTCCCAGTAACGCAGAGGGAATTGCCAAGTCCGTGGTTGGACTGTTGCAAAATGAACCCGAGCAACAAGCTGCCGTTCAAGCAATTGAAACCGTTCGAACTCAATTAACCATCGACCATTATTGGCAGACTTGGCAAAAGGTTTTGGAAGAACGCCAGGTTTCGGAGGCCCAATAAGCTCTCTTTTATGCTTGTAAAATAAACCAGTACCGGCGCCAGCCTCTTATAAGGGAAGCTGGCGCCGATATTGGTTTAATCGCAATTGATTGCCAAGTGCAACCGTTTGCTTTAATTCCACGACTAATGATGTCAATTCTGACAATTAAGAGGGGGCTAACCGTTTAGCTATCAAAACAGCGTTGTAATTACCGCTCCAGCGACAATCATCAAAAGCCCTAACAAACGTATAGCTCAACTCGCGGCGGCTCTTAGTTTCATGCATCCAGACCATCCCCAGCAACGTTGAAATGACCACTGAAACTTGAGAAACCACAAATGCCGTATTAACGCCATTGGCTTTGACCGACAGAATATAGGTGACGGCCGCAAACGAGAAAACCAAGCCACCAATAATGTTCAACCAGCTGGTCTTTTCTTTGAAAACAATCCCCTGCTTAGTGACCGCTAGATAAACTAAGACGGCAATCACCATGCCAATGGATTCTGGTAAAAAGATTGCCAATCCTGAATCACTTAGCCCGCGGGGAATTGAATTATAAACCCAATAACCAGCAGAAGTCAGAACCAGCATCACAATGGTATTGATTCGTTGATGATTGGCTTCTTCTTGACTTTTATGATCTGTAATCGAAGTCAGCCAGATCCCAATGATTAACATTAAGACGCCTAACGCCCCAAACGCCTTTTCGATACCGGTTGACCATTCACCAAAAATGAACACACCAATCAAGGAAGTCCCTACCAACTGCAGGCCAGTGGAAATCGGCATGGTTTGCGAAACGCCAATCTTTTGATATCCATGATACTGTCCTAATTGGCCGACAATCCAAAAGGCGCCGGCAAACGCAGCCAACAAGAAACTTTGGACCGTTATTTGTGGTTTCAAAACAATAAAGACACCCACACTAGCAATCAGCGTCCCCAAAGCCGTCCCCAAAATTTCATTAGCTGGCTTGCCACCTAACTTCGCAACCACTGGCGGCAAAAGCCCCCAACCCAGTGCTGGTAATAACAATAACAGTGTGTTCAAACGATCAACCTCCATATTCCTTAGAATAATAATCAAGAACTATATCATATAATTACAAAGTTAAAATGTAAACGGATTCTGGAAAACTTTTCCAATTCTCTAATCATTTTTTGAAATTATTTTTCTAAACAAAAAGAGCCAGTCCATTGGGGCACACCTTGCATAGTGTTCCAATGATTTGGCTCAGGTTTGAGGTGAATCGCTAAGTTCACCTTAAGTTCGTTGGCTAACCGGTCGCAATAGAATTTCATTAATTGCAACTTTTTCAGGTTGATCGATTGCATAAGCAACCGCGTGGGCGACATCTTCGGCCGCCAGCCCAGTCGTTTCTTCCCGCTTTTTAATCTGTTCACGGGTGGTGTCGTCAGAAATTGTTCGATATAATTCTGTCGTAACGGCTCCTGGCGAAATCATCGTGGTTCTAATGTGATTATCAACCTGTTCTTGTCTAAGTCCATCCATAATGGCCTGGATAGCGTATTTAGTACCAGCGTAGACGGCGGTTCCTGGATGAACCACATGCCCGGCAACTGAATCGGTCGTGATAATGTGGCCATGTTTTTGCTTGATCATAACCGGTAGCACGGCGGCAATCCCATACAAGACGCCCTTAATGTTCACGTCAATCATTTGTTCCCACTCATCAACTTTTAAATCAGCTAATGGAGAAACTGGCATTAGGCCAGCATTATTGTATAAAACATCAACTTTACCAAATTTGGATACTGCTAAATCAACCAACGCTTTGACATCGGCTCGATTGGTTACGTCGGTTGCTTGGTAGCTGACCTGATCATCATCAAATTCGTTGGCGATTTCTGCCAGTCGATCCGTTCGCCGGGCCCCAATCACAACGTGGGCACCGGCCTTTGCCAATACTTCCGCCGTTGCCTTACCGATACCGCTAGAGGCACCGGTAATCACGACAACTTTATCTTTGATTGTCAATATTCTCACTCCTTACAATTGTTGTTAACTGAAATTGGCTTAAAAAGCTCCCGTTAAATTTTTCGGAATTTTTGAGATATACCTTGCCAAACTCATCAATCAGACCATGAAACTCCTGGGCATCTTGGTAAGTAAAGCTGGCCGGCAATGCCACCTGCTGCTTTAATTGTCGGTAGTTAGTGGTTGGATCCCCCAAGCAACTAAAAAGCGTGCGGGCATACTTGTCAGCAATGAAGGTCGGCTGGTCAAAAACGTAAACGATTAAGGAATCTGCCGTTTCTTCACCAATGCCGGGCAACGCTAACAGCGTTTGGCGTAAGTGAGACCCTGTCTGGGCGCTCAATTTGTCAAAATCACAGTCTGCCTGATTGAACCACTTCAAAACCGCCAGCAAACTCTTACTTTTATTCTTATAGAAACCGCTTGGCCGAATCAATTCTTCCAGCTCAGGTTGACTTAACTGCAGAATTTTCTCAACGTTGAGATCCGTTTTGGCTCTGAGATTATCAAGCGCCAAGTCAACGTTATTCCAGTTGGTATTTTGAACCAAAATGGCGCCAATCACAATTTCCATCTTGCTATCGGCCGGCCACCAGTGCTGGGGTCCCATTTCTTTAAGCATGTAATGATAGAGTGGCATCGGATCAATCACGAACGTAGTCACCTCCCGTCGATACTTTCATTATAATCCAAATAAGATTGCGAAAAAAAGTGGGTTGCTCCCAAAATTTAAAGCGATTAATCAGGTTCTACAATATCTGTTGTTGGTAATAGATTTTATCTATTACTGATG
Source organism: Lentilactobacillus sp. TOM.63 (assembly GCF_030361045.1). NCBI lineage: Bacteria > Bacillati > Bacillota > Bacilli > Lactobacillales > Lactobacillaceae > Lentilactobacillus > Lentilactobacillus sp. TOM.63. Next base: position 27 of record NZ_JAUCAP010000032.1, on the reverse strand, counting down.
ACAGATTTTTTGTTTCTCGTTAGAATA
>NZ_JAUCAP010000031.1:0-31669 GCF_030361045.1 Lentilactobacillus sp. TOM.63 | reverse complement strand
GAAGCATCATTTATTTAAGTTAGATACATATTATATGTACGAAGGCATTTCATTTACACAAGATTCTTGACGCTACCGTTATTTATGATAAGAATACGGTTCCTTACACTATTCACCCAGTTGATAAGGATGGGAATTCATTGGGTCATGATGTTAGCGGTGAAGATGCTGCGGGGAAAGCAGTAGATATTCCTGATATTCCCGGCTACGTTGTTAATGACAGTAAAGTTGTAAATAATGCCGGGCATAATCAAGTAATTATTCCCGATAGTGGAGGCAACATTAATGTGATCTATGCCAAGACATTTGCCAATGAGACTACACTAAACGTTAACTATCTGGACAATGATAATAATCAATTACTTCAACAAAAGTTAATTCACGGTTCAGTGAATGATCCTTATACGGTTACCGATGATTATTACCCGGATACTTTAACGATTAACGGCCAACTTTATATTCTAGTTCGAGGGAAAATGCCAGCTAATTTATCCGGAACTTTGGTAGCGAATACTGCACCTGTAATTCTCTATTATCAAAAACAAGTTACCCCTCCCAATCCGAACCCAGGCCCCGGGCCAGAGCCAAATCCAACACCAGTTAACCCAACTCCAACGCCATCAACTCCGACAGTAACAACGCAGCCATCAACCCCTGGCATTGCCAAAAAGGGTGAAGCCGTTTACGCTTTGAAGAAGATCTACATGTACAGTAATAAGGACTTCAAGAAGAGTGAACGAGTTGCCAACTATGCCAAGAAGCCACGAATTAATCGACCAATGTTTGTGGTAACGGATTATGCGAAGTCGAAAGCTGGCAACTTGCGGTACGTGGTTCGTGATGTGAACCATCATAGCAAAACTGCCGGTAAGAAAGGTTATATTACGGCTGATTATTCCTTTGTTCGACCAGTTTATTATCACAGTTCTCACAAGACACTGACGGTGATCAATCCGCGGGGTGTCAATGAATATACAAATAAGGACTTGACTGGCAAAGTTAAGAACTTCAAACAAGGCACGCAGCTCAAAGTGAAGGGCTTTGTTAAGCATAACTTAACGACTCGTTACCTCTTGAGTAATGGTCACTACATTACCGGAAACCGCAAACTTGTGATTGCTGGTAACCAGAAGCAGCCGAAACAAATCAAAGTTAAGAAAGCCATTTATCGTTACAATAACGCCAACTTCAGTAAACGCACGAAGCACATTAAGAAGGGGACCGTGTTGAAAGTTAAGAAGTGGGAATACTCACAACCATACTCAACTACGACCTTTGGTGCTAAACGTTATGCGGTTGCTGGTGGTTATGTAACTGCTAATAGCAAGTATGTGAAGGTAATTAAATAGGATTACGAAAAAAGTCTATCAGTTTCTTGCGGATAGGCTTTTTTATGTAGAACCGGGTTTTAAATGATTTTGAAAAATTCATTAGGAGTGCATCGTAAATTTGACATACGACATATATTTAAATAGGTCGTATATCACAAGCCACTTGAGAAAAAGAGCAGTGAAAAATGATTGTATTGCAACATAATTACTTGTTAAAATTAAAAGATGGTCAAGAGACTTAGGTAGCACCTAATCAACTTTGGCTTAGTGAATTACGGATGGTGCCCACCCCTCAGTAAGAATACCCACGGAGGTGAGGTGCCATGCCAATTGGAAAGATTAGGAGGCCGTCCCGGTGCAAGTCGCCGTGATGATTTGGGTAACCGCACAAGCAAGCTTAACGTTTGCGCGAGCGGATTACCTAATAAAAAAAGCTAATCATTTAGATTAGCTTCGCCCAAATCATCCATACTCACGTTTGTGGCTGTCGGTCTCGTCCACCGGCAGTCACTTTTCATATAGTTATGATACATGATTTGTGGGGTGGTTTCAAGGATTGGGGTGGGGTTATCGGAGAGTAATTTACTTATAGATAGTGTGTATAGGACGCCACTACGGTAGAAATCTTTGACGGGTCTCTAAGATACTTTGGCTTTGTACGCCATTATATAGTGGAAATGCGCTCTGACGACCCTGACCCCTACTGCATAAGCAAAACCAACCAACAATGAACAAAACGCGTTCATCATTGGCTGATTCTGCTTATGCTCCGGGGTCAAACCGGGTCTCGTCGCGCTCTGGCCTCAATCCAGCACATCAATCTTCTTCACATCCGCTAAATTACTCATCTTCATGATGAAATCATCAGGATCTGTTCGTCTTATTAATCTAATTTGCATTTCTAGTGAGAACGAATCTGGCTTATACGCTAAGATTCGCATGCGGACATTGGTACTGCCGATAATTTGCAATCGCTTGGGCAGGGCATCCATATCGTTTAGCTTTCCAGTGAAGGTTACTTGCAGGCGGATCAGAGTGCGGTTTGGGTAGAGTTTCAGTGCCTTGATTCTGCGGACAATCGTTTGGGTGATCAAAATGCACAGCGTACCCGCAATGCCGATGACATACATGTCAGCCCCGATAGCCAAACCAATTGCTGCCGTTGCCCACAAGCCAGCCGCCGTGGTTAAACCGTCAATTTTGTGGTTTCTGGTCATGATTGCGCCGGCACCGATGAATCCAATTCCAGTGACAACCTGGGAAGCCACTCGGGATGGGTCCAAGCTGATGTCAGTGGCGTGACCGGTTAAATCAAAGAAACCATATTTTGAAATGATCATGAAGAGGGCGGCACCGACCGCAACCAACATGTGGGTCCGAATGCCGGCAGTCTTCAAGCGGACTTTACGCTCATAACCGACCGCGCCACCGCAAATAGCGGCCACAAACAGCCGCAGCACCCATTCCAGTTGATATAACCAGTAATCCATTGGCAGCACCTCCGTTTAAATAATATAACTAATTGCATTATATATCGAAATAATCACTAACCAAAATATTATGCCGATAGATCAATGGATTGCCGCAGTTAAACAAAGCAAAAAAGAGCCTCCTCATCAGTTGAGAAGACTCTTTATGCCCGAATATATTATGATCTTAGTTAAATACATAGACCTTACTTTCATAAGGGCGTAATTCCGTGCCTTGATCATCATCGTAATTGCTGATGACGAGTTTGTCAGCTTTCCCCTGATCATAATCACGGGTCACCGTGTTGGCAGTGAAGTTACTGATTACCAGCAACGTCTTGCCTTGATAATGACGCCGGTAAGCGAAGACTTCTGCATCGTCAGGATCAATTTCATCATAGGTTCCAAACTTAACCAAGTCGGAATCATGCCGGAGTTGGATTAACTTCTGATAGTGGCAAAAGACGGAATCTTTATCTTCCACCACAGCTTTGGCATTGATTTCCTTATAAGTTGGATTCAAGGCGAACCACGGCTTCACGTCCGAGAAACCAGCGTTCTTGCCGTCGTCCCATGGCATTGGGGTGCGGGCATTATCCCGGGAAATGTTGGCTAAATACTTCAGCATGGTTGGCCCATCCACCAGCTTCTTTTCCTCGACCAACTCGCGGTAGGCGTTGATTGATTCGAGATCTTCGTACTGATCAATGCTGGTGTAGTGCACATTGGCCATGCCAAGTTCTTCACCTTCAAAGACAAATGGCGTTCCTTGCATCATGTGAAGGGTAGTACCCAGCATTTTAGCGGCACGAACCCGGTAATTCGGATCATCGTTGGCGAAGCGGGAAACTGCCCGGGGCTGATCATGGTTGTTCCAGTAGAGACTGTTCCAACCCTTGCCATCTAAGGCCTTTTGCCAACGGGAGAGGGCGTTCTTCAACTCCGGTAACTTGACCGGCTGATCGTTCCACTTACCCAAGCGTTTGTCTGGATTGGGTTCCAAAGCAACGTGCTGGAACTGGAAGACCATGTTCAGTTCATGGCTGTCGAGGCCAGTGTAGCTGATGGCATCTTCGGGCTTTGAACTCGGCATTTCACCAACTGTCATGACATCGTAGTGGGAAAGCACCTTGTCGTTCATTTCGTGGAGGTAGTCGTTTAACTTAGGCCCATCGGCAACCAGACCTTCCGTGAGTGGGTAGGTGCCGGGTTCAGGTGCATCGGGAAGGCCTTCAGGTTTGGAGATCAGGTTGATGACGTCCATTCTAAAGCCATCAATCCCTTTATCCAACCAGAATCGCATGATGTTCCAAACGGATTCCCGAACGGCTGGGTTTTCCCAATTCAAATCAGGTTGACCAGGGGCAAACAAGTGTAGGTAGTACTGGCCTCGTTCCGGAACGTATGTCCAGGCACTGCCACCAAATGCTGCGTGCCAGTTGTTGGGTTCATGACCATCAACTGGATCGCGCCACATGTAGTAGTCGGCGTACTTGTTATCCTTGGATTGTTTGCTTTCTTGGAACCAGCGGTGTTGATCGGAAGTGTGGTTAACCACGAGGTCCATTAGTAACTTCAATCCGTGGGCGTGAACCTCCTTCAATAATTCGTCGAAATCGGTCATCGTGCCATATTCCGGTAAGATCTTCTCGTAATCGGCAATATCGTAGCCGTTATCTTTGAGAGGGGACTGATAAATTGGGTTCAACCAAAGGACGTCAACTCCGAGCTTCTTTAAATAAGGCAGGCGCTTGATGATTCCATGAAGATCACCAATCCCATCATTGTTACTGTCCTGAAAACTTTGTGGATAAATCTGATAAATTACGGCATTTTGCCACCATTTGTGGGTCATATTGAATTCTCCTCTTTTTTTAGTGAGCGGAGTCAGGCGGTTAGAAACTGGAATATAAGTCTCCATGGGCAGAAATTCGTGGGCTTGGAATTTTTGCCCATGGTGCTTATATGGAAGTTTCTGCCTGACGTAGCTGTCCTAGTTATTATAGTTTAACTGGTTCACTGAGCCTTGAGTGGATAAAGCGAACTGAAAATGCGGCGAGTACTAATGAAACTCCGCCAACCAAGAACATTGCTGGCATTGAGTGACCAACCATTGGGAAGATGAAGAAGCTGCAAAGGGATGCGGCAATTTGGGGCAAGCAGATTGCACAGTTGAAGAGTCCCAGGTAAGCCCCTTCATTTTCACCGTTCAAAGCCTCTGTTAAGAGTGAGAATGGTTGGGTGTTCATGGTGATATAAGTGATCCCGATCAGGCAGAATGGCAAAACGAGCAACCATTTGCTGTGGATGAAGAAGATCAGAATGAAGCCAAGGGCACCAGCAAGTAAACCAAAGACGTACCATGCTTTTCGGTGTTCTGGTTTAGTCCGTGCTTGCACTAACAAACCAAAGACAACTGAAGCAACAGCTTGAATACAAGTGAGTACCCCATACCAATTACCAGCGGCTTGATAACCGGCTGATGATGGGTTGGATGTGTGCCAAACATTCAAGGAAATGGCACCGGCAGCGTAGGTCCAAGAGTAGAGAATGGCAAACCAGGTAAAGAATTGAACAATGGAGATTTCCCAGAATACCCGGGGGGCTTTCTTGGTTAATTCCCAAAGACTAGGCTGCTTCTTTTGCTTGGTTAAGTCAATGTTGTGATATAAAGCATATTCTTCAGGATTGTATTCGTGAACCTTGGTAATTGTGTAGAACGAGGTCAGCAACAGAACGGCTGCGGCCAGGTAATAGGCTAATTTAACGGTGATTGGCACTTCACCTTTTTGAGCGACGTTTGAAAGACCGATGAAGGCGAGAAAGAATGGAACCAGACTGGCGAGCACTCCACCAAGGTTGGAGAAGGACTGCTGCCAAGACCAAGCCATATCTTTTTGATCTTCGTTGACCATGTCGCCGATGACCATCTTGAATGGTTGCATACAAACATTGGATGAGAGATCCATGAACAAGGTGGCAATGGCGGCAAACCATAGAGCGGCCGCCGAACCATAACCAAATCCAAATGAACCGGCGTTAGGAAGTAATACCAGAACGATTGCTGCGACGGGTGCGCCAATAAATAAATACGGCATACGTCTTCCAAAACGGGTCCAAGTGCGGTCAGAGTACTTACCAATTAATGGCTGAATAACCATTCCGGCCAGCGGTGGCAAGATGAAGAAAAAGCCTAAGTTATTCGGGTTGGCGCCAATGGTTTGAAAAATTCGCCCCATTTGTGATTGTTGAAGTGAGAACGCCATGTTAACCCCGAAAAAGCCAAACGTCATTGCAAAAATCGTACTTACTTTCAAACTTGGCAAATGGGATGCAAAACTTTTAGGTTCAGTTTTAACGTCACCATTACCAGCTTTTGCTTTTGCGTCCATAATGATTCCTCCTAAAAAATAAGTGAGCGGAGTAAAGCAGTTAGAAGCTGGAGCCTAAGTCTCCTTCTGCTTTACGGAGCTGTTTTAATAAAAGTGAGCGGAGTAAAGCACTTAGAAACCAGAATCTAAATCTCTTTTTTCGAAAGCTCCTACTTCAGGAATTTTTGAAAAAGATGCTTAGATAGATATTTCGCTTTACACAGCCGTCCTACGTGAACGCCCCAGCAACTTGGCCAATAAATATATTGCAAGGAAACGTTTACAGCGATTATAATATCGCTGAAAGAAAACGTTTGCAAGCCTTTTGCATCAACATCACAAACGTTTGTGTTTTACTAAAAATTTAGGCGCCGTTTACTGTGTTAAAATGAGGTGAACATCGTAAAGCGCTTAACATTAATGATTCTAGTGAAACTTATCAATATACATAAAAGAGAGGTGGCGCAATCATGGCGGTCACAATTAAAGATATTGCTAAACAAGCAGGGGTCTCTCCTGCCACTGTTTCAAGAGTGCTGTCTGGTCAGGCAGCATTTTACTCAGAGAAGACAGCAAAAAAGGTAAAAAAAACAGCCAAAAAACTTGGCTATCAAAAAAATACGGCTGCCGTTGAATTGGTTACCCGCCGTAGCAAGGTGATTGCGGTCATTGTGAGCTCAACCAAGACGAACTTTTCCGACCAGATCATCGATGGGATTCAGCAAGAGGCCGGTGAGCATGATTTGAATGTGATTATTTTATATGCCGGCGAAAAAGATCCCCAGATGGAACGAAAAGCTTTGGAAACCGTGATTGAACGGTCGGTAATGGGTATTTTGTTGGTCGCCGTTAACCTTAATTCGGTTAATGAGAACCTGTTAGTCAATGCCAATATTCCATACCAGTTCCTATCAATCACCCTTAAAAATCGAAAATTACCGTTCATTACCTCGGATGATTTTCAGATCGGCTATCAAGCTACCAAGTATTTGATTGATAAGGGTCATTCCAAAATTGGATTTGCGGCAGCGGATTTAGACTCTGTGACTGGTCAGTTACGATTGGATGGGTATCATCAGGCCATGGCTGATAATGGGTTGCAATTGAATTCGGCCTGGGTTTGCGGCGGTGACTTTGCTTATGAAGACGGCGTTAATGCGATGAAACAATATGGCCGTGAGCCGGAGGTGACCGCGGTGATCGCATCCAGTGATTTGGCCGCAATCGGCGTGATGAATCAGGCGCAGGATTATGGATTGAAAATCCCAACTGATTTAGCTGTGATGAGTGTTGATGGGACGAAACTTTGCAGCATCGTGCGGCCGCAATTAACCAGTGTCACTCAGGAATTCTTCGAGATGGGTGTTCGGGGGATGCAGCAGATTATTAGTCAACCGACAAAGGCTGCCAAATCAGCTTTTACCCCATTTAAAATTATTGCTAGGCAGAGTGTCTAGGACAGCTCCTCCAGGCAGCACCTGCACGTAAGCACCACAAGCAAAAATTCTAAAATCGGGAATTCCTCCTTGCGGCGACTTACGCTCCGGTTACTAATCGCCTGGATCTGCTCACTTATTTTTAGGAAGGAGTGGCATCTAATGAAAGCAATTGTATTGCGAAAACCGGGGGAACCGGATGTATTGTCGTATGAAGATGTGCCAACGCCAACAGTGAAGGCAGGTTGGACGTTAGTCAAGGTCAAAGGATTCGGGGTCAACCGGTCGGAAATCTTTACCCGAAATGGGTGGTCACCGACTGTCAAATTACCGCGGATCTTAGGGATTGAGTGCGTTGGTGAAGTTGTCAAAACCACTGATCCAAGTCGACTACATCCCAGCCAACGGGTGATTTCGGTTATGGGCGGCATGGGCCGTGAATTTGATGGCAGTTACGCGGAATACACCTTGTTGCCCAATAAGCACATTTATACCGTTTACACTGATCTGAATTGGGACGATTTAGCAGCCGTTCCGGAAACTTGTGGGACAGCTTATGGCTCGTTGAAAAAATTGAAATTGGCCTCTGGTAATCGTTTATTGATCCGGGGTGCTACCAGTGGGGTCGGGGTTGCGGCTGCTCGCTTAGCCAGGGCAATGGTGCCAACAATTGAAATCACTGGTTCCACTCGGCATATGGAAAAGGCCAAGGAATTGAAAGAAAATGGCTTTGACGACGTGATCCGCGATGAGGATAACAAATTGCAGACGGATGGCTCGCAGTTTGACCGCGTGTTGGAGCTGGTGGGCGCAACCACTTTGAAAAATTCGATGATGGTAACCAAAACCGATGGCATTGTCTGTATGACCGGTGAATTGGGCGGCGTGTGGACCCTTAAAGATTTTGAACCAATCTCTGAATTGCAAGGCGCTTACCTCACTAGCTTTGAATCAGGCGCGCTAAATCAAGCCACCTTTGATGAATTATTCGACTTGATCGATAGGAACCACGTTGATGTGACACCAAGAAAAGTGTTTGACCTGCAACACACCGCTGACGCCCAGGCGTTTATGGATGGACATTATAGCTTTGGGAAAGTGATTGTGCGGGTGCAGTGAGTAAAGCAAAAAGCAGGGATCGGGCTCACAATAAAAAGGCTACCCCACTATATTTGGCGAAATTGCAGTGGGGGTAGCCCTTTTTTGATACTCGTTGAAACACTTGAAATAATCTGTTGAATTTCAAGCAGTTTGTAAGTGAAATGCTACAGATAATCATTGAGATGAGATTCTAAGAACTGATCAAGGCCTTTAATGTCGACAAGTTGGAGCTTGCCAATTTTTATGACCCGCCACTCTTTGTGGAAATCAACTAGCGTACTAGTATCAATCCAAGATGGATGGTCAAGCCCAGCTTGCTGCCATTCTCGAATTTTATAGTAGAACTTTTTTATATGCTCCGATTTAGTGACATATTTTGTGGTGATCCTGAATAACTGATAATGAACCTCGTCTTGCTGATAAATCAAGACAGGCTGGGTCTTGCCTTTTCCCACTTGATCTGAGTATGTTATGAAGGCAATCGCAATCGTATTATTTTTCATCATCGTCTCCAAACAAGAATTTTTCGGCTTCTTGTTTATTTTTGATGATAGGGATGCCTAAAGATTTGATTGTACTTGTTAAATGATGGGTGGCCCGCTCTTCATCAGTCAGTGAAAAGTCGAAAGGAATCTTCCCTTCTGCTTCGATGCGACGGTATAAAGCATTCATAAGAATGGATGGATTCAGTCCCAGATCTGATAAGATGTCATTTACATCGTCACTTAATTGTTGATCCATCATAACTTGAATCCGTTTCTTTTTATCAGATTTAATTGGCATAGGAGCACCCCGATCATGTTATACGTATTCTGTATGTATATCATACTGAAAAATAGCGTGTATGTACAAGATTCTATACTCTATTTCCGTAGTCTCAGCCAATGTTTGAAAAATCAGGGGATTAATTTTAGTGGTTTGTTGATGACGCCAATGGAAAAAACATGTTCATAAAAAGAGTCCCCACGACACAAACCTGTCATGAGAACTCTTATATTTATACTAATCTAACATTTCATAAATTCACGCCATCCACCTAATCCTGATTCTTCACTTCAGAATCATCCGCAATCGAACCACGATTCTTCTTGGATTCATAATAGAAGATTGGGATACCGATACCGACCAAAACGAATGATGTCAGCACGCCTGGTAAGTCTGACATGATTTCACTGACGATCACGAATAGCGAACCGCAGATGGCTAAAATTGGGGTGATGGGGTAGAGCGGAGTTGAGAAGACCCGCTTTTGGCTTGGGTTCCGTTTTCTCAACAGGAACACGCCCACAAAAGCCATGACGTAGAAACAGTAGACGGTGAAAATACATAATTCAGATAATCGATCAGCGTTTGAGAAGATAATCATGATGGTTACGATGATCAATTCAGCGATCGTTGAAAAGATTGGTGTATGTGACTTTGGATGCAAGTATGAGAGTGTCTTTGAAAATGGCAGCTGGCCCCGTTTAGCCATTGCGTACATGATCCGGGGGAAGGTCATAATTTTACCATTCATACAGCCAACGATCGAAATGATAATCCCGATACTGAGAATCTTTCCACCAATGTCACCAAATGCTTTATTGGCAATGTAAGGAATCGCACTGGTCCCTAACTTGTGAATTTGTTCAGCGGGAACGGAGCGATAGACCCCATAAGAGACCAAAAGGTAAATGACCATGACGGCCAAGATTCCAAACATGATCGCTTGAGGTAACAACTTCCGGGGGTTCTTAATTTCACCACCCAAATTAGCGACCAGAATCCAGCCGTCAAACGCGAACAGGGTTGCCAAGATCGCAACACCAAAGTTGCCGGCCGTCTGATGAACAGTGACTAAGCTTTGGCCAAAGGCACTTTGATTCCCAAAAAAGAGGCCAAAGATAATTAATGCGGCAACGGGAACCAACTTGCAGATGGTTGTCACAATAGCAAAAGTAGCACCATATCGGTTCGAGAATAAATTTAAAATGCCAACTGCAACGATGGTTCCAATCGCGAGATAGATGTTATATTTACTTGGGAAACCAAAAAAATCTGATAATAAAATGGCGAGATAAGCGCCTAGTGAGGCGATCATGGCTGGACCATAAAAAATAATTTGCATCCAACCGGATAAAAAGCCCCACATCTTGCCGTAAATTCGTTCCATATAAACATAGAGGCCACCGGTTTCGGGCATTTGCGACGCAATTTCAGCAATTGTCAGCCCAGCGGTGATTGTCAAAAGGCCCCCGGCAAACCAGGCAAATAGGCCCATCGTGGTTGAGCCGGCGTCATCTAGGACAGCTGACTGACGGACGAAAACGCCGGCACCGATTATCGTTCCAATAACTAACGCGAGTGCCGACCAGAGGCCGAGATCTCGGTCAAGTGACACTTCTTTTTGTTGTTTCATGTTTCCAGTTCTCCTTCTTCTCATTCAAAATAGGGTGGCGAGTAAAGTGGGGCTCGTCCAGCAAAATTTACTGGTCGTCACACGCGATACTTCTCGAACCGCTTCACTTCTGTTTCATTCAACTCGGCGGTGATCATCGTGCCGTCACTCTTGTAATCCGTTTTTAAAATATTGCTGTTATCATTTAAATAGGAAGCAACGTCCCCCTTATCAAACGGGATCAACAACTCCACGGTCTCGTAATTCTTGAAGACCTTTTCCTTGATCATTGTGACCAGTTCTTGAAGTGAAGCATCATCGATCGCTGACATGACGAGGTTATCGCCTTCACGGGCGGGGTAATTGACGGCCATCTTATCGGCTTTATTTAACGCAACGATCATGGGGATGCCGGACACGCCAATTTCGTTCAAAGTATCTTCGGTCGTCTTCATCATCAGTTCCCGGTGGGGGTCAGAATTATCGACCACCTGAATTAACAAATCCGCGTTAGCTGCTTCAGACAACGTTGATTTAAATGCTTGAATCAATTGATGGGGCAGTTGGCTGACAAATCCGACGGTGTCACTTAATAGGAAAGCTTTTTGATCAGGTAAGGTTAACCGTCTGATTGAAGTGTCCAAAGTGGCGAATAGCATGTTCTTTACCAAGACCTGTTTATCTTCATCCTCGCCAAGTAACTTGATCAAGCCATTCATGACGGTTGATTTACCAGCGTTGGTGTAACCAACTAAGGCAACAGTTGGAATGTCACTGCGGTCACGTTGTTTTCGTTTGGTTTGGTCGGCTTTTGAGGCTTCCTTGAGTTCTTGATTAACGTGAGTGATGCGTTTCTCAAGGGTTCGCCGGTTTAATTCGTATTGTGATTCACCGGCACCACGGTTAGTCGCACCACCGGCACCGCTGGCTGTCCCAGTTTGCTGATCAAGCCGTTGACTAGCACTGGTGTGCAAACGAGGGAGTTGGTATTTTAACTTGGCCAATTCCACTTGAAGTTTGGCTTCTCGAGATTGAGCCCGGTTGGCAAAAATTTCGAGGATGAGGCCGGTCCGGTCAATGATCCGGGCGTTGGTGGCTTTTTCGATGTTTCGAATTTGGCTGGGGGACAATTCATCGTTGACCACGATGGTGTCCACGCCGTCATCAATCACAACTTGTTTGAGTTCTTCAATTTTACCCTTACCAAAGTAGGTTGCGGGGTCTGGCCGATCGAGCTTCTGAACCAAGGTTTCAGCTACCGTCATTTTGTTAGCTTCAACTAAGTTATTCAGTTCGGTCATGGAATAATCGAAACTGTTGGAATTGCGGTTGAGCCCAATGGTGACAACGGGAGTAGGTGTATCAGTTAAATCCATTAAAGTGCCTCCTAAAGAAAAGTGAGCGGAGTAAAGCGGTTTTGAAACTGGAATATAAGTCTCCTCGAACAGAAATTCCCGGTTTTTGGGAATTTTTGTTCGAGGTGCTTATATGGAAGTTTCTGCTTTACGCAGCTGTCCTAGAAAAAGTGAGCGGATCCAAGCTTCTGCCAGAGAACCCGTCCTAATAATCACGTGTTCAAGTATAACACACAAGTGTAAAAAAATAATAAACAAAAGCACCCAATCTGCGGAGCTGGGTGACGTTAACTCAAGTCCAAGTGATGGACAGAAAAAAAGAATTTAATTAGAAATCAATCCAGCTATTCAAGTGATGATGCATGTTTGTGATGAACAATCCCTAAATAAATGAATAAAATATTAAAAATAGCTATTGATTTTAATTAAATTTTAATCTAAAATCAGTTTATTGACGGGTTACAAACTACAGTACATATTGAAGGGACGAATCAGAACATGAAATTAAGTTCATTAATTAAGGTTGGCGGAGTTGGCTTACTCGCTGCAGTTGTTTTGGCAGGGTGTGGCAACAGCTCTTCTCAATCTGGCACTAAGAAACAAACGGCTAACTGGATGGTCGCAGCCAACATCAACACAATGGATGCTTCCAAGATGACCGATTTGATTTCCAGCCAAAATTTGAACGGAACTAATGAAGGACTTTTGCGAATGGCTAAGAATAACACAGTTGTTCCTGGGGTCGCAAAGAATTACACGGTATCAAAAGATGGCAAGACATGGACTTTTAATTTGCGTCATTCAAAATGGAACGATGGCAAGCCAGTCACCGCTAAAGATTTTGTGTATTCATGGCAACGGACGGTTAATCCAAAGACAGCATCACAATATTCATATATCTTTGCTAATTTGGAAAATGCCAATAAGATTATTGCTGGCAAGATGTCGCCATCAAAGTTAGGGGTTAAAGCTGACGGTGATTACAAACTGGTCGTTAACTTGATCAAACCGCAAAGCTACTTCAAGTACATGGTTTCTCAAAGCTACTACTTCCCAGAAGAAATTTCGATGGTCAAGAAGTATGGCTCTTCATACGGAACCGACGCGAAGAAGCTTGGCTACAATGGCCCATTTGTATTGAAGGGCTGGAACGGAACCAACGATACTTGGAAGCTGGTTAAGAATCCGAAGTATTGGGATGCCAAGAAGATTAAGTTGAACACGTTGAACATGCAGGCGGTTAAGGATCCTGCCACCGCACTGAATGGTTATCAAAGTGGCAAGCTTGACTTCACAACTTTGAGTGGCACCCAAGTTAAGCAATATAAGAAGGATAAGAACTATCATCTTTATAAACAAGCTTCAATTTATTACCTTGAAATGAACGAGAAGAAGTACCCAATGTTTAAGAACAAGAACTTGCGGAAGGCCTTCTCGCTGGCAATTGACAAGAACCAATTAGCTAACAAAGTGTTGGCAGATGGCTCACAGGCACCAAAGGGATTTGTCGCTGATGATATGTCCGAACATAACGGCAAGGACTTCGCTGATCAGTCTTATGTCAAGAGCGCCATCGAGTATAATTTGCCTGAAGCAAAGAAGTATTGGGCCAAAGGTTTGAAAGAAACTGGTAAGAAATCAGTTAACCTGACATTATTGTCAGACGATACAGACGTTGCCAAACGGACGACTGAGTTTGTTCAAAGTGAGTTGACGAAGTTGCCAGGCGTTAAGATTACCAATCAAAATGTGCCTTACAAGACCAGATTGTCACGATCTGCAAGCGGCCAATTTGATCTGGTTATCACAGCATGGAATGCAGATTACCCAGACCCAAGCAACTTCTTGGATATCTTGACCTCCAAGAACTCATACAACAATGGTAAATGGGGCAATGCAAAGTACGATGCATTGGTTAAGAAGTCGGAAGGCGCAGACGCAGCCAATGAAAATGCCCGTTGGAACGATATGGTTCAAGCCGAAAAGATTCTGATGAATGATCAAGGAATTGTGCCATTGTATCAACCGGCTATTTCAACGCTGATGAAGCCAAAAATTCATGGTGTCCAATTCTTCCCAACGGCACCACAGTGGGATTGGAGTAAGATTAGTGTGCGAAAATAAGTGAGCGGAGCCAAGCGGGAATAACCGAAGCATAAGTGTCTTGATCTGTAAATCCCGATTCTGGATTTACAGATCAAGTGCTTATGTGCAGGTTATTGCTTGGCGGAGCATTCCTAATTTGGGTAGCTCATGAGCCAGATTCAGAGAAATATGGGCGCGCATCTCGTCTTTGATTTATAGGTGAATGTTTTTATATTGCTAATTGTTGTGGTAGAGGGAGCCCAACTCTGTTAATCACTGAATGTATTTAAAGCTAAAAAATGAACAAAGGAGCAGAACAACGATAATGCTGTTCTGCTCCTTTGTTTTGAATTATAACTTTTATGGTTGATTTTGTACTAGAATTGAATTATAAGTTGATTTGCACAAAAACTCTAGCTAACAATGATTCTAAATCAACTTCAAATTAAATTTAAATACTAACTTTTAATCGGACTTAAGGCTTACTTGCGACATTGAAGCCCCCACCTCCGCCACCAGCACCATCAACAGGGAATGTATCTGGATAATTGCCTTCAAACACATTTTCCGCAAATTTTTTGCTTTTTGGTGAACGGTAACCAGAGCCACCGGTATTTTCTATCTGCGACAGTGTGGGACTAAAATGAGAGGTGGAACGAATTGCTTTTCTAAATTGAGAGTAATTTGTGGCTGCACTCGCTTGTGTGGAATTTAGTGTGGCAAAACTAAGTGAAAGTCCAAATGTAAGAACAGTTGCAAATATAACATTCTTAATTGAAATTTTGTTCTCCATAATTCTTGCCTCCAAACGATTAAAAAACTAAATACGAATTGATGTTAGTTTAGGATTTACTAGCATTCATCTCCTATATTTGGATTGCAAGTGATAGATTTTCCTTCTCTAAAACTTGTTGTACAGATAGTACATCCACCGAAACATTTAATCAATTATTTGATTGGATAATCTTGAGGTTAAATTGTAATCTTTATACACTTGCCAAATCCACGCCAACCTCTTATTATCTTAGTTCAATATGTGAACCAATTCCGTACAAATAGGGTTTGATTTCATATTAAATTCATTTATGATAAAATATGTAAATTTTATAGCCAATTTTTGTAATTAAATTGCTAATGAATAAAAGTAAGCTCGTTCCCGTGAATACTGAAATTAAGTAATCAAATAGTGCTTATCATTTGACCTTTTGATGGTTAAAATCTCAAAAAAGTTAATCTACACATTGCTTTTAATCAAATTTTAATTTAGAATAGGTTCATCACAAAGATTAGTAATTATTTTGAGGAAGGAAGTATTGCGAAATGAAATTAAATTCATTAGCAAAACTTGGCGGGGTCGCATTATTATCTGCAGTTGTTCTCGCTGGGTGTGGTAGTAAATCATCACAATCAGGCTCCAAGAAACAGGAAATCAGTTGGATGACACCATCTCCTATTGCAACGATGGATACATCTAAAATGGTTGACTTATATTCAGCTCAAATTGCCAATGGTACAAATGAAGGACTTCTTCGAATGGCCAAGAACAACAAAGTTGATCCAGGGGTTGCCAAGAGCTACACAGTTTCCAAAGATGGTAAGACATGGACTTTTAATCTACGTCACTCCAAGTGGAACAATGGGACCCCAGTTACTGCTAAAGATTTTGTATTCTCATGGCAAAGAACTGTTAAGCCAAAAACCGCTTCACAGTATGCATACATATTTGCCAACGTCAAGAATGCAGCAAAGATTAGTGCCGGAAAGATGGCTCCTTCTAAGTTAGGAGTTAAGGCTGACGGTAATTACAAGTTTGTTGTTACCCTTGAAAAGCCACAAAGCTACTTCAAATACATGGTTACCCAACCAGAATTCTTCCCACAGAATTCGAAGACGGTTGCTAAGTATGGTGGTGATTATGGTGGCAACTCTACAAAGAACAGTTACAATGGACCATTTATTCTTAAGGGATGGAATGGAACTAACGATACTTGGAAACTTGTAAAGAACCCTAAGTATTGGGATGCCAAGAGCGTTAAAGTTAATACAGTTAAGTTCCAAGCTGTTAAGACACCTTCAACCGCTTTGAACAGTTACAATAGTAACAAACTTGACTTTACAACTTTAAGTGGAACTCTAGCTGCAAATAACAAGAAGAACAAAGATTACACGGTGTTCCCACAAGCATCAACTTCGTATATGGAATTTAATACTAAAAAGATTCCTGCTCTTCGAAACACTGATATCCGTAAAGCGATGGCATTAGCAATTGACAAGAAGCAAATGGTCAATAAGGTTATGCAAGGTGGAGATATTACACCTAAGGGATTTGTTCCAGCAAGTATGGCTAAGCATAACGGCAAAGACTTTGCCACCCAATCATATGTAAAAGATGGTACTGATTACAACTTGAAAGAAGCCAAGGCATTGTTTGCCAAAGGAATGAAACAAGTCGGTAAGAAGTCCTTATCATTAACATTACTTGGAGCCGATGATGATGATTCAAAGCGGGCAACCGAATTTGTTCAAAGTCAATTAACTAAATTACCTGGGTTGAAGATCACTAATCAAAATATTCCATTCAAGTCAAAATTGACTCGAGCACAAAATCAACAATTTGACTTAGTTCTTTCTGCATGGATTGCCGATTATCCAGATCCAAGTAACTTCTTGGACTTGATGACTTCAAACAATTCATATAATGATGGTAAATGGTCAAACAAGCAGTATGATGCTTTGATCAAGAAGTCTGAATCTACGGATGCTAACAATGAAACGGCACGTTGGAACGACATGGTTCAAGCTGAAAAGATTTTGATGAACGATCAAGGACTCGTTCCGCTTTACCAACAAGGTCAAGCTGCATTGCTCAGACCTTCTGTCAAAGGAGTCCAAGCTTTCACCACATCACCACAATATGACTGGGCTAAGGCTTCTGTTAAGTAATAACGTTTCAATTTAATTTTACAGTTCAAAGTATTTGAGGCTGGTTATTGAATTCCAGTCTCTTTTACATTATTATGGACTTTATGAGAAAACAGTAACAACCTAATTAGAATGTGAGGAACTCATATGGTAAAGTACTTGGGAAAACGAATATTTTATATTGTTTTAACCTTGTTTATCGTCAGTACAATCACCTTTTTTCTGATGAAGTTCATGCCTGGGACGCCGTTGACTAATCAAGCCAAGCTGACACCGGGGCAGATTCACCAGATTTATAAGCAGTACGGTTTGGACAAGCCCGTATGGCAGCAATACTTGGTCTATTTAGCTGGTGTGGTTCACGGCAACTTCGGAATTTCATTCCAGTTCAGTAACCAAGCCGTTTCCTACCTGATTGGTAGTCGGATGGGACCATCTCTTATCATTGGTGGTCAAGGAATGGTCTTAGGAGTATTGGTTGGATTGGTTGTCGGTTCACTGGGTGCTGTGAAAGCCAACAACTGGATCGATACCACTGCAACAATTGTCTCAATCCTGTTCGTTTCAATCCCATCATTTGTTTTGGCGGTATTGTTACAGTACTACCTTGGCTTAAAGCTGAGATGGTTCCCAATTGCTGACTGGGGTGGCTTCATGTACACGGTGTTGCCAACATTAGCACTGGCGGCGTCACCATTAGCCGAGACCGCCCGATTCATGCGGACGGAAATGGTCGATGTGTTGAGTTCAGACTACATTGAACTCGCTAAAGCTAAGGGGCTTGGCAAGGTTGGTATCATTTACCACCATGCTCTCCGGAACAGTTTGATCCCAATTATCACGATTATTGGTCCATTGACCGTTAACATCATGACTGGTTCAATGGTTGTTGAAAATATCTTCTCAGTGCCAGGAATTGGTGAACAATTTGTTAAGTCCGTTCTGACTAACGATTACCCAACCATCATGGGATTGACGATTGTCTACTGTGCAATGCTTTGTGTTGTGCTGTTGATCACTGATATTTTATATGGATTAATTGATCCACGAATCAGACTTAGTGGTAACAATAACTAGGAGGGAGAATAATAATGGCAGATAATGCAAAACCAATCTCAGCCGGCGACTTCAAACCAGTTTCGGCTGCTGACCGTGGTAAATTAGACAGCGAAAAAATTTCAGCGCCATCGTTAACCTTCTTACAAGATTCGTGGCGACGGTTACGTAAAAATAAAGCAGCGATGATTTGTTTAGTCATTTTGATTATATTGTTCATCTTGGCTTTTGGGTCTGGTTTCTTTGAAACCCACAACCCCAATGCAACGAATCCCAACTTGGCGAACTTGCCACCCAAGATTCCTGGCATTGACATTAACGGGTTTAATGGAACGATTGAACAATCAGGTACCCGAGTGAATGCTTATGTTCAGGCCCACGCCGGCAATGCCTACTATATTTTAGGAACCGACTACCTTGGTCGTGACTTATTCTCACGGATCCTTTATGGAACTCGGATTTCCCTTGAAATTGCGTTGATTGCCAGTTTCTTTGACTTGGCATTCGGTGTTGTTTACGGAATCGTTTCAGGCTGGATGGGTGGTCGAGTTGATACCATCATGCAACGAATCATTGAAATCATGCTGTCAATTCCTAACTTGGTTGTCATGGTTCTCTTGATTTTGGTATTGAAGCCCGGTATGTCTGCGATCATCTATTCAATTGCGATTACCAGTTGGATTAACATGGCCCGACTGGTTCGAGCGCAAACGCTGGAGCTTAAGAACCAAGAATTCATCCTAGCGGCTCGAGCGCTTGGGGAAAGTTCCTGGAAGATTTCCTTCAAGCATTTGCTGCCAAACTTGAGTAGTGTCATCATCATTAACTTGATGTTCACGATTCCAACAGCGATCTTCTTCGAGGCCTTCCTGTCATATATCGGAATTGGTATCAGTGCGCCACAGGCATCACTTGGTACTTTGATTAATGATGGGCAGAAGAACTTCCAATTCTTACCATATCAAATGTGGTATCCAGCAATCGTGTTGTCAGTCTTAATGATTGCATTTAATATCTTGGGTGATGGATTACGTGATTCATTTGACCCCAAGGGTAGAGAGTAGGTGCTTTGAGATGGAAAACGAAAACAATGTGTTAGAGGTCAGAAATCTCAAGATCAACTTCAATACCTATGCGGGTACTGTTAAAGCGATTCGAGACGTTAGCTTCGACCTTCGTAAGGGTGAAACCTTAGCGATCGTTGGGGAATCTGGTTCTGGTAAGACCGTTACCACGCGAAGTATTATGGGATTGAATTCTCCTAATGCCGTGATTGACAGTGGGACGATTATGTTCAAGAATCAAGATTTATTGAAGAAAAACAGAAAAGAAATGGATGCCATTCGTGGGAACGACATTGCTGAAATCTTTCAGGATCCAATGACTTCTTTGGACCCAACTATGAAGATTGGTAAGCAAATCGCTGAACCACTGATCATTCACAAGGGTATGAAACGCGAAAAGGCTTATGCCCAAGCACTGGAAATGATGAAGCTGGTTGGAATCGAAAATGCCGAACAGCGGATTAATAACTATCCTCACCAATTCTCAGGTGGAATGCGCCAACGGATCGTGATTGCGATTGCTTTGGTTAACTATCCTGAAATATTGATCGCCGATGAACCAACCACTGCGCTGGATGTAACCATTCAGGCTCAGATTTTGGATTTAATGAAAGAATTGCAAGCTAAAACCAACACGTCAATTATTTTCATTACCCATGATTTGGGAGTTGTTGCTGGGATGGCCGATCGGGTTGCCGTTATGTATGCTGGCAAAATTGTCGAATATGGTACCGTGGATGAAATTTTCTACAATCCAAAGCACCCTTATACTTGGGGCTTATTGAATTCAATGCCGACGATGGACACAACTGGGACTGAATTACCTTCAATTCCAGGAACGCCACCAGATTTACTGGATCCACCCAAGGGTGACGCTTTTGCTGCCCGAAACAAATACGCATTGGAGATTGATACCAAGCAGGAACCACCATTCTTCAAGGTGTCAGACACCCATTATGCCGCTACTTGGTTATTAGATCCAAGAGCGCCAAAGATGACGCCTCCTGAACAAATTATTGAACGACAGAAGCATTATGCTAAATTGACTCATAAAGCAATTGATGAGCATAAAGACAAACATGTCGAAGAACAGGAGGAGCAGCTGTGATTGACTATTCCGAAGAAAACAAAGTATTACAAGTTGAACATTTGAAACAATATTTCAACATGGGAAAGCCCAATGAAGTTCGCGCCGTTGACGACATTTCGTTTGATGTTTATCGGGGTGAAACGTTTGGACTGGTTGGTGAATCCGGTTCAGGTAAAACCACGGTTGGCCGGGCGATCATTCACTTGTATGAGCCGACGTCCGGTAAGATCATTTTTGATGGTCAAGATGTTTCTAAATTAAAAACGAAGCAGCAAAAGCAACACTTCCGCCGGGAAATGCAGATGATTTTCCAAGATCCATATGCGTCATTGAATCCACGGATGAAGGTTAAGGATATCGTAGCTGAAGGCATCGACATCAACCATTTAGCTAAGGATGATGCCGATCGGACTAACCAAGTCGAAGAGTTATTGGAGACCGTTGGTTTGAACAAGGATCACTCCAGTCGTTATCCCCACGAATTTTCTGGTGGCCAGCGACAACGAATCGGAATTGCCAGAGCGCTTGCGGTTCAGCCACAATTTATCATTGCTGACGAACCGATTTCTGCTTTGGATGTGTCGATTCAGGCCCAAGTGGTTAACTTGTTGAAGAAGCTGCAACGGGATCGGAACTTGACCTATTTGTTTATTGCCCATGACCTTTCAATGGTGAAGTACATCAGTGATCGAATTGGTGTGATGCATTATGGCCGAATGCTTGAAATCGCCAGCTCCGACGAGATCTATGCGCACCCACTGCACGATTACACGGCAAGTTTGTTGTCAGCTGTGCCAGTTCCTGATCCAGAGTACGAGCGGGCAAGAGTCCAGATTCCATACGATGCAAGTAAGGAATTTGATGGTAAGCCACGTAAATTGGTTGAAATTGCGCCCCATCACTGGATTAGAGCCAGCGAAGACGAATTGCCAATGTATCAGAAACGGTTGCAAGAGAAGAGCCGAACGAAGAAAATAGAGAATTAATTTAATAGGGCAAACAAATAGCGCAGTCATTCTGGATTTGAATGATTGCGCTATTTGTTTGCCTTAAATGGGAGAGATCAGCCATTTGATGATTAGATTTAATTGAATCTGACTATTAATTGCCGACAACTGCCCAGTCGCCAGTCGCTGCGTTCATCTCTTCTAATTGGCCGTTGGCATTGACTCGGAAGCTGGCAACTCGAGGACTTGAATTTGGATCAACATCGCGGTTTTTGAATGCTGGGGCGTTATGGTTCTCTAAAACGTCCACATAAAGCAACCCATTTCGCATTTGGGGCATGTAAGTGAAGTCGGTTGAATTGACGTTGATATTTGGATAGAGTGACTTGACCTGGGGCCAGATCATATTGACCACCTGTTGGTCAGTCAAATGATTAGCGGTGGACCCGGATGCTTGTTGGGCCTGCGAACCGCTGGTGGTTGTGGTTGAGCCAGACTGGGAACTAGCAGTCACTGAAGAGCTATTCGTCGTTGGTGTGGTGGATGATTTCGATAAAGTCAGTGGCGTTGAAGTGATGCCAGTCACCTTGATTTGATTATTGTTGACGAGGGTAATTCGATAAACGACCGGCGCATTTGTATTCGTGTATGATTTCAAGACATAGGTTTCTTGGCCAGCCGTTTGATACGAAACGTTATCGTTGTTGGTGCTGGTATTGGAGGTATACAACCGATGATACGAATCATATTCATTCACAAAGCTGCTGGTTGACGTGTTGGTGACGTTCAGGAAACGTTTGATATATGGCAGATTTTGATTACTGTTGTTTGGATTATCAGTATAATCGGTTGCCCAAGTCCCTTGAAGAGCCTGTGGCGCACCCGCTTGCCAATCGGTGGATTGACTTGCATCAGCGAGGACAAAGCTTGCGTCAACGTTATGATAGCTGGAATGAATTGTATAGGCGAGATGCCCACCATTAATCCAATTGAAGTTTAAATAATACTTTTTGTTGTTGCGACCAACCATTGCTAAGCGGAAAACGTATTTCTGGTTGGTAGATTTGAGCGATTTCACTTGGCTGTCGTCGATGGTACCGGCCTGTTTGGAAGTTAATTTCCAATGCCATTGGCCGCCATCTTGATAAAATTGTGAATACAATTGATTATTGTTGGCGGCTTGGGTGTCCTCGGGCACTTTTGCAGTGGCGGGGGAGAGTAAGTTGGTCAACTTTTGTGATGACTGATTGCTGCTGTGGCTGTTAGAATTGTTTAAGTCAGCTCGATTACTGTTGCAGCCGGCAAGCAGCATCACGCCCGCAAATGAGATGCTGAGCATTAATAGAAGTTTTTTCATATCTGAATCCTCCTGATGCCCCCATTATACCAGAGCAACGCTGAGAGATTACGCTAATGCCTCAATATATCCTTTAGAAAATGTTGAGGTTTTTATCATATTTTCTTCAAATTTTGGTGGCTATAATGAACTGATGATGTTTGAATGACAAATTAATGATGAAGGCGATTATGACGAACCTAAAAAGATCTTATTGGAAGTATTCTGTCTTAAGCATACTGTCTTGTGCAGTATTGCTGATTATTGAGTTGATGGTGTTTGGAAATGTATCATTTGTTGATCGGATTGCTTTTGCTTTAATTTTAATAGCACTTCCCGGTTTGTGGTATGATTTTATTTTTCGATTTTCTGGTGCCAAAACACGAGTGGTTAGAGTAACAGATATGTTTCTCTTTATGACCTCTTTAATCGGCATTTTATATGCCGGGTTAGCAATGTTTATCCAATTTACTTAAAAATAATGTTAGGAGTAATTCATATGAATAAATTAATAAAGGCGTTTAATTACTATCCTCGGGTGGCTATTTGGTTGATTTTCACAATTGCCGATCTATTAGGAATGTTTGGTTGGACAAGCTTAATTCAGGTTGAGAACATCAATTCGATTATTGTTGGCAATATATTTTCATTGACGATATTAGCAATTATATTATTGGTAAATTGGTACTGGCATCAACGAAAACATAATCCATTAGATTAGTTATGGAGCTCATGGTTGGGAGTTAAAGTTTTTGTGATCCAGTTGATAGTTCACTTATTCATACTCATTATGGTATTTGCTGAGCTTGTTAAGCCATAATCGATCAGATTATTTGCCAAATCAATTAATATTTATTGTACACAAGAATTGTAATAAAATAGTGTTATGTATTATAAAGGATGATGACAAATGATGGTGTTAAAACTCGTGAACTGCTCGGCACAGTTATAATTGCTGCCGGTGTGTCGAGCAAGTTGGCAGATGTAGCTGTGCCCTTTTATTAGTGAACAAGAAATTAATGGAGGCGCAGTTAATATGAATATAACTAAACTTAGGAAAATTTGGATCCATGAACAAAAAATTGGGATGAAAGGTTGGAACTTTTCCCATCTGGACGGCCGTTGGTTCAACGAAAAATTACCATGGGATTATCGAACACTTGTCCTGAAGTATTTACACGATCATGACATGCTCCTAGACATGGGAACGGGTGGTGGTGAGTTACTATCATCGTTTCACCACCTAGATAGTCTGACAGCAGTTACTGAGGCATGGCAACCCAACATTGAATTGCTTCAACAAACGCTCCAGCCACGGGGAGTGAAAGTATATCCTGTTACTAATGCGGATGAGCTTCCGGTTGAGGATGGCTCTATTGATATTATGACCAATAGCCACGATGCCTTTAATCCCATGACAGTTTTCAATAAATTAAAACCAAAGGGACTCTTTATTACTGAACAAGTTAGAGCAACCAACAACTTTTCACTATCTCAGTTTTTGCTTCCTGACTATCAACCAGCATTTCCCGAGAATACCTTGTTGAATACGATGAATGGTTTTCAACAAGCAGGCTTTAATATATTGCTGGAACAGCAGGCATTTTCAGAGATGAAGTTTTTTGATGTTGGCGCAATTGTCTACTATGCGTCGATTATCCCTTGGGAGTTTCCTAATTTTGATGTTAATCACTGTTTTTCCAAATTATTAGATTTGCAGCGAATGATTAATTGCCAGGGAAGTGTTTCGACCCATGAGGACCGATTTGTCATGATTGCTCAAAGACCTTAACAGCATTGAATTCAAAACAAGGCACAGATAAAGTATTATATTGGGATTGATGAATTTCTTGTTTATGATCTGTAAAGGAAATTGATGTTATCAACATGGATAGGAGTTAAAGATGGAAAACAAATATCATTTAACCCAAAAGCAGAATCGTTTCTTGGCAAAGAAAAATTTTGTTAATATGGTTTATTCAAATTCGAAGTTTGAAGGCGTTAATACCACCCTCCCACAGACACAAACGATCATCGATGGAATGAGCGTAGCCGGGGTTTCGATTGATGACATTCAAGTTATTATCAATTTGAAAAAGGGCTTGGAGTTCGTTATTAACAATGATCAGCCTTATACTTTTGAGATCAGTCAGACAATCAATCGGATTGTGGCCGCAGAGGATGCGTTGGAACCTGGGAAAATCAGGACTGGAAATGTCCAAATTGGTGGCGTGGAATATGTGCCCCCAGTTCCGAGTCCAGATAAGGTCACTTCAATGGTTTCTACAATTATGAATGGCAACTTTACCGATACCGAAAAAGCCTTAAAAATGATGTATCAAATGATGCGCGATCAGATATTTTGGGACGGCAATAAACGAACCGCCGTTTTATCAGCAAACTATCTATTGATCAATGCCGGGGCAGGGATTGTCAATATTAGTGAAAAACAGCTTCCGGAATTCAATACTTTGCTTGCTCAGTATTATGAATCGGGCGATATGACGGAGATCATACAATGGACATATGATAACTGTATCTATGGAATTGATTTTCCGGATAAGCGTTAATTAATCGACATCACAAATTTGCAGCAGGTCGGGACAAAAGGCAATTTGACTCCAGAATTTAAGCAAAAAACAATGCATTCTGATTTGGAATGCATTGTTTTTTGCTTAAATGGCCAGAACCGGCCGTTTATCGATATGAGAGTGATGGTTAAAGATTACAACTCGTCACTGACATTGTTATAATATTCAATCGA
The DNA here is from genome assembly GCF_030361045.1 of Lentilactobacillus sp. TOM.63. Classification (NCBI taxonomy): domain Bacteria; kingdom Bacillati; phylum Bacillota; class Bacilli; order Lactobacillales; family Lactobacillaceae; genus Lentilactobacillus; species Lentilactobacillus sp. TOM.63. The sequence goes on along the minus strand of NZ_JAUCAP010000031.1, from coordinate 5,965 downwards.
GAATTTTCCGTCATCGTAGTCTAACTTTGTGACACTCCCATTCTTCGTTGAAACGTTAACGGGGATGTCACTCCACTTGCTGACGACGTTGCGAATTAACGTCCCATGGGTTGCCATCAAGATTTTGTCGCCGTCGTTGGCTTGGGCAATGACTTTGTCAATTCCCGGCTGTAGCCTTGCCCAAAAGGCAGAGCTACTTTCGGCGTCACCATACGGATCGGCCTTTGAGAACATGTCTTCGGCTTTATCGATCCCATATTCGCCAATCAAACCGTGGAATGAGTTGACTCCGATTGGACCACCAATCGTATGCCACGTTTTGACATCGTCCTCTCCTTCGTAATAGCCAAAATTGAGTTCGCGGAATGCAGCATCGGGAACGACTGATTTCACGGAGCCAGAATTGGCTTTCAAAATAAGATTCCCAGTTTTGATGGCCCTGGATGTATCACTGGAATAAGCGGCAGAAAAAGGGATGCCGCTTAATCGCTTACCAGCGTCGACTGCATCGGCAACCCCTTTATCAGTTAACGGGGAGTCGGACCAACCCTGGATGCGATGGTACTTGTTCAAGTAAGTTTGACCGTGGCGAACAAAATAAAGTGAGATTGTCATGTAAATCCTCCTAAAAATAAGTGAGCGGATCCAGGCGGTTAGCGACCGGAGCGTAAGTCGCCGCAAGCGGAAATTCCCGGTTTTGGAATTTTTGCTTGTGGTACTTACGTGCAGGTTGCAGCCTGGAGGAGCTGTCCTAAGTATACAATTCTTAAAAACATTTTAATTATACCATGCACAAATACTAAATTTAAAGGTATACCAATCAAAAAAATGTAAAACAATCCCACTGCTTCCAAAACAATTTTCAGCCACTTCTTTGAATTGAGAGCGGTTTTATGCTAAACTATTAAGTCAAGTTGTAGGGGGTAAATAATGGCTGATAATATCAAAGCACAAGAGCAGCACCATCTAGGTGGCGTAATTAAAAAGATTAAGATTGCCGAAACGAGTCTTCAAAAGAAGATCAAAGCAACCAAAAAAGATGTGAAAGACATCAACGCCAATTTCAATAATGATGTCCGCTTAAAAACTGAAACTTACAGTGGCATGATGGAAACCGCCATGTCAATTCGCCAGCAGCAGCAGATGCTTTCTGAACGGGAGAATCGTCAGGAACATGCTGCCCGGGAACTGGGAACACTGACTAAGCTAGAAGTGAACCCTTATTTCGCCCGGATTGATTTTCGTGAAGGCGATGAAAAACGCGATGAAACCATTTATATCGGGATGGCGTCCTTCACAGACAAGCCCGATCATTACCTGGTCTACGACTGGCGAGCCCCGATCTCCAGCATTTACTATAATGGTGGGATTGGTGACGTGACCTACATGACCCCTGATGGTGAACAGACGGTGGACGTCAAACTCAAACGTCAATTCCAAATTGAAAATGCCAAGATCAAGACTGTGTTTGATACCGAAGAAGTTGTTGGGGATCAGATGCTGTTGGATGCGTTGAGTAACCGTTCCGATACGAAGATGAAGAGTATCGTAACGACAATTCAAAAGGAACAGAACCAGATTATTCGAGATACCGACTCGGAACTGTTATTTGTCCAAGGGGCTGCCGGTTCGGGAAAGACAGCTGCCGTCTTACAACGGGTTGCTTTTCTGCTTTACCAATATCGGGGCAACTTGCATTCTGGTCAAATCATCCTCTTTTCGCCTAACCAATTATTCAATGATTATATTAACCAAGTATTACCAGAGCTTGGTGAACAAAACATGGTCCAAATGACCTTCTATCAGTACAGTTCCCACCGATTGCCGAGTGTTCAGGTTGAAACGTTGGCTCAACGGTTTGACGAACAATTTGAGCCCCATGCCCAAAAAATCAACGATATTAAAGGCAGCCTGGATTACTTTAAAGCCGTTAGCGCCTATGCCAATCATTTGAACACTGAGGACATGCGGTTTAGAAACTTGATGTTCAACGGGACAGTCCTGATTCCAAAAGAAAAAGTTGAAGAGATTTACTATAGCTTCAATGAAAATTACAATCTCCGGAATCGGTTGGACGCTACTAAAGAGCAATTGCTGAAGATTTTGAATCGTAAAATCCACGTGGAAATGCGGAAAAAGTGGGTTGAAGACGCCGTTCAAAACCTGTCACGGGAAGATATTCAACAGATGCACAAAGAGGGCGAAGAGGAAATCTTGAACTCGGATAAGGAATTCAAGTTTCTTGCTCGTCAGATTGTTGTCAAGTCGTTCCGAAAGGTTCAGCGCCAAATTGTGCGGAATCATTTCTTAAGCATCAACAACCAATTCGTGCATATGTTGCGGAATATTCCTAAAATTGTCAAGCTGACTGACTTTGACATCAGTCTGGAAGATTGGCAGGCAGACATCAAGGCGACGGTTGGCCGACTCAAGGAAGGCCGATTGTCACTGGCTGACGCCTCCGCATACATTTACCTGTATGATCTGATGACTGGCAAACGGGGCGACCGGGACATTCGTTATCTGTTTATTGATGAAGTCCAGGATTACTCCGCCTTCCAGCTGGCTTTTCTTAAGTTTAGTTTCCCACGGGCGAAATTCACTCTGCTTGGGGATTTGAACCAAGCCATCTTTACCCATGAAAATAGCCGCAAGCTTCTGGGTGAACTTGGGAGCATGTTCCCTGAAGATAAGACCCGGGTGGTTCAATTGACTAAGTCGTACCGGTCAACTGCCCAGATCACCAACTTTACCAAGCATTTCCTGACAAATGGCGAGGACATCATTCCCTTTACCCGGGAAGGCGACTTGCCACACGTTTACGTTGAAGATGGCTTTGATGCTGCCGTTGAGGTGGTTAAGAAGCAGTCAGAGGTTGATTTGGCTGAACACGAAACGACCGCAATTATTGGTAAGACATTAAAGGAATGCCAACAACTCACCGATAAACTGGCAGAATTGGGGGTCAAAGCGACCTTGATTCGCACTGAAAATCAGCGGTTGGTCAAAGGCGTCATCGTGGTGCCTTCCTACCTTGCCAAGGGGTTGGAATTTGATAGCGTCATTATGTGGGATGCGTCAAAGGAATGTTATGGTGAAGAGCGTGACCGGCAGTTGGTTTATACCATCTGTACGCGGGCAATGCATCGATTGACAATTGTTGCCAACCAAAATCTATCGCCGTTATTTGAGACGGTCCCCAAAGCCGAATACCAATTGAACTAATGCAGTAAAGTCGATCTTGAACGTTGGAGATCGACTTTTTATGTAAAATCAGATTGTTTTGGTATTCTTGATGGTATAATTATTTGAATACAAAAGTTTTGGAGATAAATTGAACTCATGGATGATTTAATCAACTACTATTCGTTTACTAAGGCAGAATGGAAGCACTTTTATAACCAAAGCGAAGCCAACTTGCCGTTGACACCAAGCGAATTGAAGCATATCAAGGCCTTTAATGATCAGATTTCGATTGAAGATGTGTCTGATATTTATAAGCCGCTGGTGCATATGATCCGATTACAGAAGAATAATTTTGATGAGTGGCAGACAACCAAGGCGCGTTTCTTGCGAAAACAAGTTCGAACGGTGCCCTTTATCATTGGTATTTCCGGAAGTGTAGCGGTTGGTAAATCGACGACTGCGCGAGTGCTTGAGGAATTGCTGACTAATTACTTCACTGGTGAACACATCCAGTTGATTACCACCGATGGGTTCTTGTATTCCAACGCTGAGTTAAAGCAACGGGGGATTTACGACAAGAAGGGCTTCCCAGAAAGTTATGATATGCGCAAATTGATTGCGTTTCTAAACGAGGTTAAATCAGGCGTGGCGGTTACCAAATCACCGGTCTATTCCCACCAGAGTTACGATATTATTCCCAACCGGTATGATATTGTCGACCGACCAGATGTCTTAATCATTGAAGGAATCAATACGCTGCAGTTACCAAGTAACGAGCAGATTTATATTAGCGACTTCACCGATTTCTCGATTTATATGGATGCAGACGTCGAACTGATCGAAAAGTGGTATTTGGAGCGGTTTGGCCGCCTGATGGACACCGCTTTTCAGGATCCTGACAACTATTATTATGATTATGCAATGGGCGATAGAGACGATGCGTTTGCGATGGCACGCAATGTGTGGGATACTGTTGACTTACCGAACCTGAAGACAAATATTCTGCCAACTCGGTCCCGAGCTGATATGATTATGCATAAGACGGATCATCATTTGATTGATCGTTTATACTTGCGAAAGTATTGAATGTTTGGATTTTGAAAATAATGTTGACCAACCATAGTTAAATCGTTTATTATTTAAGTAGAAACTTTGAAAGGGTGTATGATTTGGCAAACGTTGACTTATCAAGCTTTGATAAGATTTTAGTGCTGGATTTTGGTAGTCAGTACAACCAACTGATTACAAGACGGATTCGCGATTTAGGCGTATATTCCGAACTGAAATCCCATGCATTGTCCGCAAATGAGATCAAAGCCATGAACCCCAAGGGAATTATTTTCTCTGGCGGTCCAAATAGTGTTTATGAAGATGGCGCGCTTAAGGTTGATCCAGACATCTTTAAGTTAGGAATTCCAATCTTGGGAATCTGTTATGGGATGCAAATCATGGCCTATACCTTGGATGGTGAAGTTGAGAAGGCGGATGACTCGGAATACGGGCACGCTGACATTCAAATCACCTCAGATGATGCTGTACTATTCAAAGGAACTCCCCGCGAACAACCAGTTTGGATGAGTCATGGCGATTTGGTCAATAAGGTCCCAACCGGATTTACAACAGTTGCCACCAGCCAGAACTGTCCAATTTCTGCAATGCAGGATGTCGATCGTAATTTCTACGGGATCCAGTTCCATGCTGAAGTACGCAACACCAAGTATGGAAATGATATCTTGAAGAATTTTGCGTTCAACGTTTGCCATGCGGAAGCCAACTGGTCAATGGACGACTTTATTGACCTCCAGATTGAACATATTCGAAAAGAAGTCGGCAATAAGAAGGTTCTCCTTGGCCTTTCCGGCGGCGTTGATTCGAGTGTTGTTGGCGTTCTCTTACACAAAGCAATTGGCAAGCAATTGACCAGTATTTTTGTGGATCATGGTTTATTGCGTAAGAATGAAGCCGACGAAGTGATGGATAGCTTAGTTGGCAAGTTTGGGCTGAACATTATTAAGGTGGATGCCCAAGATCGGTTCTTATCCAAGTTGAAAGGCGTTTCCGATCCTGAGAAGAAGCGGAAGATTATTGGTAACGAGTTCATTCAAGTCTTTAACGATGAAGCCAAAAAGCTCGATGGAATTGACTTCTTAGCCCAAGGTACTTTATACACTGACGTGGTTGAAAGTGGAACGGATACTGCCCAGACAATCAAGTCACATCATAATGTGGGTGGGCTGCCAAAAGACATGAAGTTTAAGCTGATTGAGCCGTTGAATACTTTATTCAAGGATGAGGCTCGTGAAATTGGTGAAAAATTGGGGATGCCAGATAATCTTGTTTGGCGGCAACCATTCCCAGGTCCTGGCTTAGGAATTCGAGTTCTCGGTGAAGTAACCCCTGAAAAGTTGCGGATTGTCCGTGACAGTGACTGGGTGCTTCGTGACGAAATTGCCAAGGCCGGCTTAGACCGTGACATTTGGCAATACTTCACCGTCCTACCAGGCTTTAGAAGTGTTGGTGTGATGGGTGATGGCCGAACTTACGACTACACTATTGCTATTCGGGGTGTCAATTCCGTTGATGGGATGACCGCTGATTTTGCCCGGATTCCATGGGATGTTTTGCAAAACATCTCGACTAGAATCGTAAACGAAGTTGATGGGATTAACCGCGTTGTGTATGACATTACGAGCAAGCCACCGGCAACGATTGAGTGGGAATGAAATGGAACTTTTGTGAGTGATTATCAGTCAGCTTCAATGCATAATACCATTGAATT